>UQCY01000155.1 GCA_900539645.1 uncultured Clostridium sp.
ATAGTTTATTATGTATTTTATCATATCTTCTGCTAATTCCATGTTGTCTTCAAGGTCAGCGAATACTATTTCAGGTTCTATCATCCAGAATTCAGATGCATGTCTACCAGTGTATGAGTTTTCTGCTCTGAATGTTGGTCCAAATGTATAAACATTTCTGAAAGCAAGAGCCATTATTTCAGCATTTAACTGTCCAGAAACAGTAAGGTTAGCTTCTTTACCGAAGAAATCTTTAGAGTAGTCTATTTTTCCTTCTTCTGTTCTTGGAAGGTTTTCCATATCTAAAGTAGTTAATCTGAACATTTCTCCAGCACCTTCACAGTCACTTCCTGTTATGATTGGAGAGTGAGCGTATACGAAGTTTCTTTCCTGGAAGAATTTGTGTATAGCATAAGCTGCTAAAGATCTAACTCTGAATACTGCAGAGAAAGTATTACTTCTAGGTCTTAAATGTGCTATTGTTCTTAAGTATTCTAATGTATGTCTTTTTTTCTGAAGTGGGTATGAGCTATCTGACATACCTTCTACTTCTACTTTTGTAGCATGTATTTCTACTGGCTGTTTAGCACCTTCTGTAGATACTAATTCACCTTCTACTAGTATTGAAGATGATATAGGTAATTTACCTATTTCTTTGAAGTTTTCTAATTTTTCATCTAATACTATCTGCATATTTTTGAAGAAACTTCCATCATTTAATTCTATGAATCCGAAGTTTTTTGACATTCTTGATGTTCTTATCCATCCAGCAACTTTTACAGTCTGCCCAACGTGAGCTTCTTTGTTTCTATAAAGCTCTTTTATTTCTAAAAATTCTTTCTGCATATTTTTCTCCACCTTTTCTTTTTTTAAAATAAAAAAACCTTTCAATCCCATAATAGGGACGAAAGGTATAATAATCAATTCGCGGTACCACCCTGATTGCTGATAATCTCAGCCACTCATAAAGCTTTTGCTTATAGAATATAACGGTTCCTGCCGTCTGAGCCTACTAACAAAATGCTTTCGGTCAGCTGCTCCAAGATGTTCTTCAGTATAGACAATTAGCAATCGGACTCTCAGCAACGCCGACTCTCTGTAACTATTAGAAAATACCTACTCTTCTTTTCACTGCATTTAATATAAATATATACAATTCTTATTTTTAAAAATTGTGTTATCTATTTGCAATTATATCAGTAGTTTTTAATTAAGTCAAGAATTTTGCAATTTTTGATTCTTTCACTTCAATTTATTTTTTTTATTTGATTTTTTCTTTATTTTTTCTTAATATTTAATCCCTTGTATAAAGCAATTAAAAAATGTATAATCTTTTTTATAGATTTTTAAAAATTATTTAAAACTTAAAATTTTTTGAAAGGAGTTAAAAATATTGAGTGTTAAACGTAAAAAAAAGAAAGTTTACTTAAATGTAGTTTTCACACTAGTTTTAACGTATTTAATCATAAAACTTATCGATAACTACCAGTATTTCTTTGGAATGCTCGATTTCCTTATCGGCTTACTTATGCCTTTCGTTATAGCTTTTGTTTTGGCGTATATATTCAATCCAATTATAAAGTTTTTCGAAAATAAGTTTAAAGCTAAAAGAGGCGCTTCTCTATTTATAGCTTATGGTGGGCTTATTGCAGTATTACTTGCTATACTTTTTATGACCTTACCTGTGATAATAGAGAGTATTATAGACATAGTAAATCACGCTCCAACATACTTTGCTGAAACAGAAAAATTCTTAATAAACTTCTCAAGACACTTAGAAAATATAGATGCAGCTACTATGCAGGAAATATGGGATAAAATTTCTAACATGCTTCCTAATTTAAGTAGTTTATTTGTAGGATCTATAGGAGAAATATTTAAAAAGACATTCTCATTTGGTAAGTTTATATTCAATCTTGTACTCGCATTTATCATTTGCTTCTACATACTTCTTGAAAAAGAAAAGATATTTGATTTTTTAAAGAAGGTTGTATATGTAGCTTTAGGTGATAAAAAAGCTAGTTTTGTGTTGACAGTTTCAAGAGATCTTAATGAAAATGTAGGTAAATATTTTACTGGAAAGATATTCGACTCTATCATCGTAGGAGTACTTTCTGGTATAGGTCTTTTTGTATTGAAGTCTAAATATGCGTTATTATTTGGTACTTTAATGGGACTTATGAATATGATTCCTTATTTTGGACCTGCAATAGGTATGGCTCCTGTTATTTTAATAAATCTATTCTCAGATCCTAAGATAGCATTATTCTCTTTAATATATCTTCTTGTTGTTCAGCAGGTAGAAGTTGCATTTATAGAGCCTAAGGTTGTCGGTGGTCAGCTTGGTTTAAGTCCATTCCTTACAATACTTGCGGTAACTGTAGGTGGAGGATTCTTTGGAATACCAGGTATGATTCTATCTACTCCAATAATGGGGGTTTTAAAAGTATATATTACAGAATACGTAGAAACTAAATCTCAAGAAATAAATATGAGCAATTTTGATAATCCAAAAGATCAAAATAATAATCAAGAATAAAAAATATGGGTATCTCAATTAATTAACTGAGATACCCTCTTTTATTTTCTTAATATTTGATTATAATTTTTTCACTCGGCTTTGTAGATTCATTTTCACCTACTCCAACTATATATATTTCTAAAGTCTTTTCCTTATTTTCACCTTCAGTTTCCTCTTCATTAGATGATTCAATTTCTATAGTTGTATTAATCTTACCTTCTTTTTCTTCAGACTGTGGAATTGATTTTAATACTTCATATCCTTCATCATCGTATTTTTTAGCATAAATCTCATAAGATTTTATTCCATCCAAAGAATCCCAACTTATTTCTATCTTTACTTTTCCTTCTTCAATATTGTATGAATAATTGATATTCTTTATAGAACTATTTTTAATACTTCTTTTCTTTACCGTTATTTTTACAGTTGCCTTCTTTTCACCACAAGACACTATAACTTTTTCAGTACCTTCTCTTACCGCTGATATTTCACCTTTTTCAGATACATAAGCAGCTCTTTCATCCTTTTTCTTTTTAGTTGAATAGTTATACTCTACATTTGGAGCTTTTAGGCCTTTAGGAGAAGTAGTTATCTTCGCTTTTATCGTTGCACTTTGACCTTCTTCTAGTACAAATTCATTTGGAACTTCTAGTTTAGCAACTTTTGCCTCTATTTCCAGTGGTATCTCTACAGTTTTCCCACCACATTCGCCACTTATAGTCGCACTTCCTACTCCTACAGCTTCTACATTATCTCCTTCTATCTTCAATACAGATTCGTTGCTGCTTATATATTTTGTTTTATATGTATCCGTAAACTTCTTATAACTCGATATAGCAACTGAGCTTGTTATAGTTGCCTTATCACCTACATATTTTAAGCTATCACTTAAATCAAGGTCTAAACTCTCAACATCAGGGTTAACTATTTTTATCATAGCCTTTTTAAGTACCCTAGTCCCCTTCATAACCGCTACAGAAGTATACCCTTCTTTTAGTGCAGTCATCTTGTTGCCTTTAATCTCTGCAATACCGGTATCATCTAATACATTGAACCAAAGCTCTGGATCCTTTGCATATCTAGGTATTTTTACATAATTTCCTGCAGATATTTCAACCTCATCGCCTAGTTTTATAATATATTTATCCAGGTCTTTTATATAATTTCCTCCGATAATCTTTATTTCTACGCCTTTTACTAGCGGAGTTATTATCCCTTTTGAAAACATAAAATACTGTCCTACTAGGAGAAGTGGTACAATAATTATTAATAATATTATTTTTTTATTTTCATTAAAATCTTTCATTTTATATCTCCTCCTTTACTTTATATTTTCAAAATAATACCTAAAAGTAATATATCATTTTTTTAATAATTTTTCAAACAATTCTGTATAATGCAGTATATTATTTTTCATCAAAAAGAACTACTGCTAAGAAATCTAACGGCTCATCTCCTATATTTTCTATTGAATGTTTTGCACCATCTGCTGTGTATATAACATCGCCTTCTTCTACAACAATTTCTTTTCCATTGTCATTAACTAGTCCTTTTCCACTTAGTATATAATATACTTCAAAATCTTTAGTATGATCGTGTTCACCTATTGAAGCACCTGGTTCTAATACTATTCTATTGAATAGTCTACCATGTCCTCTTAATTCTTCTGGAGTTACTAATACTGTAAAATCTCCCTTTCCTTTTCCACCCTGAACATGTTCTCTAACCTGTGTAGTTGTTTCTGATTTTTTTCTTATCATAAAAAAAACACTCCTTCTCTTTGTAGATATATTTTTTCTATATTATATTATTCTTTTTAAATTTTTCAATTCCTTCTAATTTTTATATTTATATCAAAAATTTAAAAAGGTGCAACAAATCTGCTGCACCTAGTTTTATCTTATATTTATCTTTTATTTCAACATTGTACTCTTTCATCAATTCTTCCATAAGTTTGATTTGTTTTTTATAAGAAAGCATACTTTTTATTTCCTCTTTTACTTTGTCAAAAGATTCTTCCTCAGTACCAATTCTTTTTATAATGTGGTATCCATA
>UQCY01000156.1 GCA_900539645.1 uncultured Clostridium sp.
CGCCTTTTATGGACTTTCACCACAGATTAATAGCATGCCCGTCATACTAAAAAAGAGGCTTCTGCGAAAAATCACAGTAGCCCCTCCTATAAGCAAAATTAGCAAGAGAAGAAGTGTTTAGCTAATCCTCCTTTAGCTGTTTCTTTGTATTTATCCATCATGTCAAGTCCAGTTTCTTTCATTGTTTCAACAACCTGGTCTAATGAAACAGAATGTTCTCCGTTTGTTATCATAGCATACTTAGCTGCATCAAAAGCTCTCTGTGCTGCCATAGCATTTCTTTCTATACAAGGTATCTGAACATATCCGTAAACTGGGTCACAAGTCATACCTAAGTGATGTTCAAGAGCTATCTCAGCTGCGTATTCTATATGGTCTATAGAACCTCCCTGAAGATAAGCAACTGCTCCAGCTGCCATTGAACATGCAGCACCTACTTCACCCTGACATCCAACTTCTGCACCTGAAATAGACGCATTAGTTTTTATTATATTTCCTATTATACCAGCTACTATTATAGCTTCGTTTACCTGTTCATCAGTTAAATTCATGTAATCTTTCATAGCGAAGAATATACCTGGTAGAACACCTGCAGAACCACAAGTTGGTGCAGTTACTATTATATTACCAGAAGCATTCTGTTCAGAAGCTGCTAGTGCATAAGCGTAAACTAATGTAGAGAAGTCGTTAGTTTTTTTGAAGTTTTCATAGAATACTCCAGCTCTTCTCTTTAAGTGTAATTTTCCTGGTATTACTTCATTAGTAGCTAATCCTTCATCTATTGATTTTTTCATAGCTTCTCTTATTGTATTTATGTGATCCATTATGTCACTATCTTCATTTTCTAAGGCAAAATCAACTAATGTTTTGTTGTTATCTTTGCACCATTTTACTATCTCGTCCATAGTACTTAGAGGATATGTTTCTTTAACTGCAGAAGTATTTCTCTTTCCTTCTTCAGCAAGAGATCCACCACCTACTGAGAATACTTCCCACTGTGCAGTAGTATTTCCGTCTTTATCAAGAGCTTCAAGTAGCATTCCATTTGGATGGAAGTCTTTTATTATATCTTCTCTCCATACTATCTCAACTTTTTTAGGAGCTATAGTTTTTATTATTATGTAGTCAGTTAAATGACCAGCACCTGTAGCTGCTAAACTTCCGTAAAGTGTTGCTCTAAAGCTATCTGCATCTGGATTTTCATTTTTAAATCTTTCTGCTGCTCTCTGTGGCCCCATTGTGTGTGAGCTTGATGGCCCGTTCCCTATTTTGTATAACTCTTTTAAAGTATCCATTTTTTTCCTCCATTATATATATTTTCTAAAATAATTTTTATTATAATTTTTTTATTTTATGTCCACTTTTATTATACATAATTTTTTCTAAAAAATATCGCTTTCTTATAAAAAAATTGACTTTGGATAGAAGTTTTTCAAATCGAATTTTTCTTAATATTCTCATTTGTTATTCAAATTTGTATTGCAATTTTTACTAGAATGTATTATTATTGCTTTAAGAGTTTAATTTAATATCTATAACCTGCGTAGAGGCGCTGTTTTCATCAGTATTACGAGCTAGTTGGCAAACTTATCTCGTACGAAAGGGAAAATGGCCGAAGAATTTATCTGGGCACAGATTTTTTCTGGGGTAGTATAAAATATATACTGCACTGTCACTTGTTTAGTGTTGAGCTACAAGGTTTACTTTGCTATAAGAATTTATAGACGTACAAGGTATTCCTTTGTGCGTCTTTTGTGTATATAGAACTTTTTGATAGTTTATTAACTTTCATAAGCGATGTTGATATACAAATTAACGTAGACCTAATTATTTAGCTTTAAAAGTTTAAAATTGCAGATAGAATATTAAAAATAATGTATAATGTTTATGAGGTGATTTTTAATGAAAAAAGTAAATTTAGCAGTAGTTGGTGCTACTGGTATGGTAGGAAGAACATTCCTAAAAGTTTTAGAAGAAAGAGAATTCCCAATAAATGATTTATATCTTTTCTCTTCTTCAAAATCAGCAGGTAAAAAAGTAACTTTCGCTGGAAAAGAATACACTGTTGAAGAATTAACTGAAGATTCATTTACTGGAAGAAACATAGATATCGCTTTATTCTCAGCTGGAGGTTCTACAAGTGGAAAATTCGCTCCAATAGCTGCAGCAAATGGCGCTCTAGTTGTAGACAACTCTAGTTTCTGGAGAATGGACCCAGAAGTTCCACTAGTTGTTCCTGAAGTAAATCCAGAAGCAATAAAAGAACACAAAAAAGGAATAATAGCTAACCCTAACTGTTCTACAATTCAGGCTATGTTACCATTAAAAGCATTACATGATAAATACACTATAAAAAGAATAGTATATTCTACATATCAGGCTGTTTCTGGTTCTGGTGTTAAAGGTGTTGAAGACTTAGAAGAAGGATCAAAAGGAAATCCAACAGGATTCTACCCACATCCAATAGCTTTCAACTGTCTTCCTCATATAGATTCATTCTTAGACAATGGATACACTAAAGAAGAAATGAAAATGGTCAACGAAACTAGAAAAATCCTTTGCGATGATTCTATAAGAATAACTGCTACTACTGTAAGAGTACCAGTTAAAAACGGACACAGTGAGTCTATAAACCTTGAATTCGAAAAAGATTTCGATTTAGACGAACTTGTAGCTACTTTAGCTGCTATGGAAAATGTTGTTGTTGTTGATAACCCAGCAGAAAACTTATACCCTACTGCAGCTGAATTCTCTGATAGAGATGAAGTATTCGTTGGTAGAATAAGAAGAGACTTCAGTGTTGATAGCGGTGTTAACCTATGGGTTGTAGCTGACAACATAAGAAAAGGTGCTGCTACTAATGCAGTTCAGATAGCTGAAAAAGCTATAGAAATGGAATTAGTTTAAAATAAATTATATTTTTTAAGAAAAGGGGTCGATCTCAAATGTTATTTAAAGGTTCTGCAGTTGCTCTTGTAACACCATTCACAAAAGATAATAAGGTAAACTTCGATAAATTAGCTGAACTTATCGAATATCATATAGAAAATAAAACTGACGCTATAGTTTCTTGTGGTACTACTGGTGAAGCTACTACAATGTCAGATGAGGAAATACTTTCTGTTTTAGAATTTACAGTTAAAAAAGTAAACGGAAGAATACCAGTTATAGCTGGAACAGGATCAAACAATACTATGCATTCTGTTGAATTAAGCCAGAAAGCTGAAGCTCTTGGTGTTGACGGATTATTAATAATAACTCCATACTACAACAAAGCTAACAAATCTGGTCTTAAAAAACATTTCGTAACAATAGCAGAAAGCGTTAATATACCAATAATCTTATACAACGTTCCTGGAAGAACTTGTATGAACATATCTCCTGCTTTAATAGCTGAACTTGCTCAGGTTCCTAATATAGTTGCTGTTAAAGAAGCTAGTGGAGATTTAGGACAGGTTGCTGAAATAGCAAGCTTAGTTCCAGAAGATTTCGCTATATACTCTGGAAACGACGATTCAATAGTTCCTCTATTATCATTAGGAGGACATGGGGTTATATCTGTTCTTGCTAACGTATGCCCTAGAGAAACTCACGATTTAGTTGAAAAATATCTTAACGGAGATGTTGAAGGTTCAAGAAAAATACAGTTAGATTTAGACGCATTAATTGCTGCATTATTCATAGAAGTAAATCCTATACCAGTTAAAACTGCTATGAATTTACTTGGATTTGAAGTTGGAGATTTAAGACTTCCACTTGATAATATGGACCCTGCTAATCTTGAAGTTCTTAAAAAAGAATTAGTAAATGCAGGACTTAAAGTTCAGGCTTAGTAATTTGTAAATCATTGGATTGCAGAAGGTTGGATTTATATCTGATATTTTGCAATCCAATTTTAAATTTATGATATAAAATAATTGAAATAAAATATAAACTTAAATCGAGTTTTTAATTATTATACTTGATATAAGTTTTTAATTAGGAGGAAATTATGTTAAGAGTAATATCTACAGGATACGACGGAAAAATGGGAAGAATAGTTGCTGAAACAGTAAGAGCAGATGAAAACTGCGAACTTGCTTTTGTTCAGGCTTACGATAAAAGTAAATGTGTACAGGACATAACAATATACGAAAAATTAGCTGATTGCGATGAAAAAGGTGATGTTATCATAGACTTCTCTAACCACGCAAACTTAGACAATGTACTTGGATACGCTTTAAGAACTAAAACTCCAATAGTTATAGCAACTACTGGTTTTAACGATGAAGAAATAGAAAGAATACACAAAGCTGCTGAAGAAATACCTGTATTCTTCTCATACAATATGTCACTTGGTGTAAATATAATGGTTAAATTAGTTAAAGAAGCTGCAAAACTTCTTAATGGATTTGATATAGAAATAGTTGAAAAACACCACAACAGAAAAGAAGATGCTCCAAGTG
>UQCY01000157.1 GCA_900539645.1 uncultured Clostridium sp.
AGCTAAGTGGAGCTGATGAGCTAGAAGCATTTAAACAATTTAGTCCAGATTTCTTTGACCTTATAATCATAGACGAATGCCATCGAGGTTCTTCAAAAGATGATTCTGCTTGGAGAAAGATACTAGAATACTTTAGTTCAGCAACTCAGATTGGTATGACAGCAACTCCTAAAGAAACAAAGGATATATCTAGTTCATCGTATTTTGGTGAACCAATATATACATACAGTTTAAAACAGGGGATAGAGGATGGATTCCTTGCACCATATAAAGTTGTAAGAATAGGGCTAGATAAAGACCTTGAAGGATATAGACCAACAAAGGGAAAATTGGACGATTATGGAAATGAAATAGAAGATAGACTATATAATATAAAAGATTTCGATAAAAATATAGTTCTTGATAAAAGAACAGAAGTTGTTGCAAAGAAGATAACAGAGTTCTTAAAAAATACAGATAGATTCTCTAAAACTATCGTATTCTGTGTGGATATAGACCATGCTGAAAGAATGAGAATGGCTTTAGTAAATGAAAACTCTGATTTAGTAGCAGAAAATCCTAATTATATAATGAGAATTACAGGCGATAATAAAGAGGGTAAGGCTCAGTTAGATAATTTTATAGATGTTGAAAGTAAATACCCAACAATAACTACAACAAGTAAACTAATGACTACAGGTGTAGACTGCAAAACTTGTAAACTTATTGTATTAGATAGTAATATTTCTAGTATGACAGAGTTTAAGCAGATAATTGGACGAGGTACAAGATTAAACCCTAACTATGGAAAAGAATATTTTACTATTATGGATTTTAGAAATGTTTCAAGATTATTTGCTGATCCTGATTTTGATGGAGATCCAGTGGTTGTTTATGAGCCAAAAGATGGCGAAGATATTACACCACCAGAAGAAATATATCCACCTGATGATGAAGGTGGCAATGGAGGAAATGCGGTTTATGAAGAACCTATAAAATATAGGTTATCAGATGTAGATGTAAAAGTTATAAATGAAAGAGTTCAATACTATGACAAGGATGGTAAGTTAGTAACTGAATCATTAAAAGACTATTCAAAAAAAGGTATTTTAAACATATACACAGATTTAGACGAGTTTTTAAGAAAATGGAATGAAGAGGATAAGAAATCAGTTATCTCAAAGGAATTGGAAGAAGAAGGGATTCCTTTAGAAGCTTTAAGGAAAGAAGTTGGAAAAGAAGATATTGATGATTTTGACTTGATTTGTCATGTAGCTTATGATAAGAAACCTCTAACAAGAGCTGAAAGAGTAAATAACGTTAAAAAGAGAGGATATTTATATAAATATTCGGAACAGGCTCAGAGAGTACTCGAAGCATTATTAGATAAATACGCTACTGAAGGAATAAAAGATTTGAATGATACCAAGCTGCTAGAGTTTAAACCTTTT
The DNA here is from genome assembly GCA_900539645.1 of uncultured Clostridium sp. Classification (GTDB taxonomy): domain Bacteria; phylum Bacillota; class Clostridia; order Peptostreptococcales; family Peptostreptococcaceae; genus Peptacetobacter. Next base: position 1,431 of record UQCY01000157.1, read on the forward strand.
GATAAGTTTGGAAATCCTATGAAAATAGTTAAACTTTTTGGAAATAAGAAGAAGTATATGGAAGCGATACACGAATTAGAAAGTAACTTATATGCATAAAAAGAGGCTGTTGCAATTATGCAATGGCCTTTCTAAGTTAGTAATCACAATTATTTGCTCTCCAGTCCTCAGCGCCCCATAGTTTTTGTAACACCTTTAGAAGTATGGGGCGCTTGCGAAATTGTCGATGCAAATTAATTTGTGATTACTAACTTAAAGACATATTGCAAAAACTTGCAATAGCAATCATTTATCTACTAAAAAAATAGAAATAATAGCTTTTTAATTATTTAATTCTGATTCTAATTCGTCGCAGAGTTTCATTATAAAATCTAATTTTTCAACGATTCTTTTCTGTTCGTTTAGTGGTGGCAAAGGGAATAAAACATCCTTTTTCAGATAATCTACGGATACTAGATTTTTAATAGCAGAACCCTTTGCTGAATTATTCAATTCTACCTGTGTTAATGATTTAAAAACATTTAGAAAATATATATTATCAATTATATTTTCATTTAATCTTATTTTTAATAAAGCTTGATTTATAATACCTTCTTCTATACCATTAGGTAATATATAACTTTCACCTATTGTTCCAGCACAACTTATTATTATATCCCCTGGTACAACTTTAAATCTTTTTAGCTTTTCATAATGTTCTTTAGTTATATAGTAATCACCTAAGTTACAATTCTTTTTTATGGCATTTTTTTGTTCATAAACTTTATAAGTATCTTCTCCTTTTGGCACAAACATATTTTTTGTTATAGCACTTCCAAAAGGTCCTCTTCTAATAGAATTATCATTTAATGCAACTATATTATTTATTCTAACCCATTTCCAACTTTTAGGAAGTTCATAAGGAATTTCATCCTCAGTAATTTCAGGAAGAGCTTTTTCTTTTTTTATTTTCTTATCTTTTATTAACTGTTCTTTTTCTTTTTTTATTCTTTCAATAAGTAAACTTGCAGACTCATCATTTTCATCTTGAGGAACTAATTTTCCTTGTACTGCTAATTGTAATGATTTATTTCTTACATCAGATATATTCTGTAATAAATCTTGTTTGTTATTTTCAAGCCCATCTACCAAATTGAATAGAGAATCTATTTTTTTTACGATTCTTTTCTGTTCATTTAATGGAGGGAATGGAATTAATAATTCTTTTAGAGAGGTTGCATTTACATTAGGTTGACCAGTACCTTGTGATTTAATTATTAATTGATCCCAATATAAAGGTGTTTCTAAAAATAATTTTAAATAATTAGCATTTATATTTTTTAAGGGTACAACTCTTATCAAATACGAAGCAAAAACCGAATTATAATTAATATTTTTTACAATAAATGATTTTCCTATTGTGCCTCCAGTTCTAGCTATTAGTATATCATCATTTTCTAGTTTATATGTTTCAAACTTATTATTATCTATATCACAATATGGTACATTTTTCCAATTAACTTTATTATTTTGTATATCTGTTATTCTTAAAAGCTTAATTCCATCAATATCTTCTTTTGCGGAAGCTGTATATCCATAATGTATGTTTTTAGAAATATCTCCTAATCTAACCCATTTCCAACCATTAGGAAGTTCATAAGGAATTTCATCTTCAGTTATTTCTGGAAGAGCTTTTTCCTTTTTAATTTTCTTATTTTTTATCAACTGTTCTTTTTCTTTTTTTATTCTTTCAAGAAGTACGCTTGCGGGTTCGTCATTTTCATCTTGAGGAACTAGTTTTCCCTGCATTGCTAATTGAAGAATTTTATCTTTTAGAGCTTTTGTATCCATTATTCCTCAACTCCTTCAAGTTCAGCAGATATTTTTTCTAATAAACTAGATATATTCTTAGATTTTTCAGTCATAGATAATAGAAGTTCTTCAAGTGTAAAGTTGTGTTCTTCTACTATTTTATTAGGATTTTTAAAATCTAGATTATATCCATTAGCGACAACTTCATCTTTAGTGATTACATAGGCATTTTCATCGCCATTATCTCTATTATTCCACCAAGTTTTAACACCTTCCATATGAGTATCTCCAAAAGGTCTAGTTTTAGAGAAACTTTTGTAACCTTCCGGAAGAGGGATGTCATAATAATGTATCTTTTCAGTAGTTCCTGTTTTATCAAAGAATAATACATTAGTAGTTATAGAAGTGTATGGTGCAAATACTCCTTGAGGAAGTCTTACTATTGTATGAAGGTTACAATCTTTTAAAAGTTTTTCTTTTATTGCTACTTTTGCAGCATCAGTACCAAATAGGAATCCATCTGGTAAAACTACTCCAACTTTTCCGTTGTGTTTTAATCTGTATAATATTAAAGCCATGAATAAATCCGCTGTTTCTGTTGATTGCATTTCTACAGGGAAATTCACTTTTATAGAATCTGTTTCTGTTCCACCATAGGGAGGGTTCATCATAATTATGTCGAATTTATCTTCTTCACTGTAATCTCTTACGTTTTTTTCAAGTGAGTTTCCATGCAGTATATTAGGCTCATCTATATCATGTAATAAAAGGTTAGTCATACATAATAGGTGAGGAAGAGGTTTCTTTTCTATACCATATATATTTTTATTGACTAAGTCTTTTTCCTCTGGAGTTCTTACTAAATCATTATTTGATAAATAATTTAGGTAAGAAGTTAGGAACCCACCTGTACCACAAGCAAAATCAGCAACTTTATCTGTAATTTTTGGTTGTAGCATAGTTGCGATAAAGTCTGTTAAAGCTCTAGGTGTGTAGTATTCACCAGCATTACCAGCACTTTGAAGATCTTTTAATATATTTTCATAAATATCATTGAAAGTATGTCTTTCTTCAGAATCAGTAAAGTCGACTTCATCTATTACATTGGCAACCTGTCTTAGAAGTATTCCGTCTTTCATAAAGTTGTGAGTATCTTCAAAAACTTCCTTTACAATATCACATCTTCTTTCTGTACGTTCATCTATAATGAT
>UQCY01000158.1 GCA_900539645.1 uncultured Clostridium sp.
ACAATAAAAAATAAGGGCTTAACTGAATGCTATGAAAACTCTCTAGTCTTAAGGAGGTCAGTTAGCCCTTATTTTTAGTGAAAACTATGTTAAAATTTTATCTTTTAAATATATAGTTATTTTCTATTTTGATTCTTTTCTAGCTTTTAATTCTTTGAAGTTATGCCATAACATGAATAATATTAATACCGCACCAACATATCCATTTAAAACATAAATCACATTTACTAAAACACGGAAAGGAAGGAATAATCCTACTAGAAGTCCTACTACACCTAAAACAACTGTTAATATTTTAAATCTAGGTGTACCTTCTTCAGCAAATCTTGATACTGGGTTATATAATAGAGGTACTGCTGTTGTGTAAATACCAGCAAATACAACTATTGCAAATACTGCTGAGAAAGGTTTCCATATTCTAGTTGCTAATATTAAGTTAGGTATATCTGCATTCCAAACAAATGTTTTTCCATCGCCTAGACCTGTATTTATATTTGCTATCTGAGCAAATGCAATAAGTACTATTGCTATACAAACTGCTAATGTTCCGCCTATTATACCATAGTTAAGATCTTTTTTATTATTTTTAGCTCCAAGTGCTGATGTGAAACTAGCAAACCATAATAATACAAATCCTGCATAAGAAAGACCTGATATTAACCAGTTTGCACCAGCATTTTTAATTGGTTCATCTGTCATACCTGCAAATGATTGTGTTCTTATAACTTCTAATCCTTCAGAAATATTTCCTCCATCTCTTACACAAGTTATAAGTCCAATTGCAATACAAAGAATAACTATTATTGGTCCTACTATACCTATAGCATCAACTAATGAATTTAACCCGCCTACAACTGTTATGATTGCAAGAATTGTAAGAATTACAGCACCTATCCAAGGAGCTATTCCATACTCTTGACTTAATGTTGATGCTGCTCCACCAACCATAACAAAGAAAGACATGTAGCAGAATAATGTTGAATAATAATCACAGAATGTACCTACATATTTTCCACAAAAATATTTATATACATCATTACCTTTTTCAAACTTTTGTTCTGCTCCAGCTTTTGCAAAATTAAAATTATAGTATAAGAAAGCTATTGCAAATACTAGAACTACAAGTATAGATTTCATACCATACGCTGTGTAGTATTGGATTATTTCTTGTCCAGTTGCAAATCCAGATCCTATAGTAAAAGCAATAACTGCTCCTGCAAGTATTAAAACTCGTTTCCAGTTTACTTTTTCGTTGCCCATATAAAACACTTCCATTCTATAATAAATTTATGTTCCGGCTTATTTTTTCGGCCCCCCACAAATTTACTTGTAAGGAGCCGAATTTTGAATCTTATTTAGCTTTCTATTATTTTAATTACTTTTATTGCACAAGCTTTTATTCAGTTTTATATTATATATTTACTTATATTGTATATTTAAAAATCATCTGTTTCAAATACAGTCTGTCCATCAACTGGAGTCTGAAGAACTTTAAGAGCTCTCTTAACCATATTCATTCTTATTTTCTTAGAATCAACTTCGCCCTGAGTTGGATCTCCTAGAGGATATGGTATACCAACACCTGGTATTATTCTATTTGCACCTATTGTTAATGAAATAGGAACAACTGTAGCCATATGTACTACTGGGATTCCGTATTTTTCTATACCTTTAACCATTGTTGCACCGCAACGAGTACAAGTACCTCAAGTAGAAACTAGTATAACAGCATCTACACCATCAGCTATAAGTTTTTTACCTATTTCATCACCGAATTTAGCAGCACTTCCTGTTGCTGTACCAGTACCTGTAGTTGTAAAGAATGAATCGTATAATTTTCCGAATGCACCTTCTTTTTCTAATTCTCTTAAAACATCAAGAGGAACAACTAGGTTAGGATTTTCCATGACGAACTGTCTGTCATATCCACCATGTATAGTAGTGAAATCATCTTTGCTCATAGTTTCCATTCCAGCTATGCTATATTCACCGTATTTAGTTGCATTTGAAGATTCTATGTGGTCTGGGTTTCCTGTTGGAACTACACCACCAGATGTAACTATTGCTATTGTAGCATTTTTTATATCTTTAACTGGTTCAGCAGGATCTACTCTGTCAAATACTGGCATTTCATATTCTGTCACATATTCTTCGCCTTTTATTTTTTTAAGTAGCATATCTATTGCTCTGTCAGATCCTCTCTTTTCAGCGAAGTAGTTAACTCTTATACCTCTTTCAATATATCCTTCTTCTTTAGGTCCTAAAACTTCTTCACCTTCAACTAATTTTTTAACTAAATTAGCTATCTTAGGAAGAACTTTTCTCATACCTGCTGCTGAGTTTGGAGTTTCAACTATTAGTAAATCTTTTCTAAACATATCTACACCAGGGTTTTCTACATACATTCCTGTAACTGTAGGTATATTTAATTCTTCTTCTATTGCTTTACAAGCTGTACCACATGCAACACCGTATCTACCTGCATTGAATGCTGGCCCAGCTACTACTGCATCTGCTCCACATTCTTTAACCATTCCTAAAACAGTTTCAGTAGCTGCATCAAGATTTTCACCGAAATAGTTATCACCACATATTATAGTACCAACTATTTCATAATCTTCTCCAAGTAACTCATTTAATTTAAGCCCAGGTCCCATTGCTCCTTCTCTAAGCTCTGGCTTATAATCTGCCATATCTTCTCCACCTACATTGGCAAAGAACTGATTTATATAATGAACTATTTTATATTTTGCCATCTTGATATATCCCCTTTCCGGTAAATTTAATATCTCAACATTTCTCGATTACTATTAAAAAATAATCTTCTTTAAAATAAGTTTTATTTCGTTTATTTTTAATATCCTTTTGCCGCAAGTTTGTTGAATCCGTTGGCTATTGTAGATGCTATTATTATCTGAAGTTCTGCATCAAAGCTTCCGTCTTCATTCATACATCCAGACCATCCACCTATCTGATTTTCTATGTAATCAGTCATTCCTATTATTCTATCCATTGGAGGGAAGTGAAGCACTGCATTACCCTGTCCGCAAGATACCATTGCATCTGCTTCTTTACAAGTATCTGCTAATGACTGAGATTTTCCATCTTTTCCTGGGAATTCATCTGTTATTATTGCTACTTTTATACCTTTGTTTGCTACTTTTCTGCAGTTCATCATTAAGTCTGTATCTGGGTTACCGTAACCTTCTTCAGTTATTAGTAATCCATCAAGTCCCATCCAATCTGCTAATTTAGCAACCATATCTGAATGTCTTTCTTTATCTGCTAAGAATACATTTTCATTTGTTAATATAACACCCATGAAGTTTAATTCTTTTCCATGGCGTTTAAATAAATCTTCTATTACCGGATTGTGGAAATGATGATATGTTGTAACCTTATCACAAGGTGCAACACAGTTTCCAGATACTATAGCTCCATCCATTATTTCTTCTGGATACATAAATGTTGGAACTATCTGTTTAGCATCAACTCCATAGTAATATGTATCATGAAGTAATCCCTGTGACTGAAGCATATGCACATATCCTATCTTTGGTAGATCTGGATATTCTGCAGCCTGTTCAAATAAAGGTTTTGTTTCAAAAGTTTCTATACTATCTGGTTCTATATCTTTTCCTGCTTTTCCTATGTGTGCAGCTACTTTAAGCCCAGCTAATCTAGCTGCTCTTTCATATACGTGAGTTTCTAAACCTTCCTGTGGTTCAACTACTACACATATATTATTAGTTTTAGAGAATGGGCAGTAATCTGCAGCTGGTCCACTCATGTCTATTACACCTTCCTGGAAACCAACTATCTTACCTACTGTTACAACACAAGCACCATCAAGTGCATGAGTTCTACCATTTCCAACTGTTGGATTAACTTTTCCTATAACACCTGGGAAAATTTCTCCACCACCACTAACTTTAACTCTAGGTTCTATAACGTCTTTTACAGGAGTTATTCTTGTAGATTCTCCTGGTTTTGCTAGTTCGACTTTACATTCTTTTATCTTATCATCTTCTAAGACAAGGTCGATAATTTCCTGCTTATTAACGAAAAGTGTGTGATTTTTTACACAAACTTCTTCACCGAACTGAATGTCATCGATACGTATTTTGCCTAATTCTAGTTTCATGTAGCTACCTCCTTTAATTCCGTTACCGTGATAACATAAAGTTTTTAAAAATGATTGGTTTTTAAATTTTATTAAAAAACCAATCTTAGACAAATTTTATTTATTTTGTCTTTTTTTGGGTATAGATTTTTTCTATACTTAGATATTATCACATAGGAAAAGGTTTGTCTATATTTTATCGTTAAATTTTCAGAATTATTTTTATAAATAAAATAATCGCTGTATGCGGATTGATTTCCACATACAGC
>UQCY01000159.1 GCA_900539645.1 uncultured Clostridium sp.
GGAGGAAAAAATGTTACAGAATATATTATTTTTAATAGTGTTTATGATATTAGTAGTTCCTATGGGTAAATACTTATATCAGGTTGCCAATTGTGAAAAAGCATTTGGCGATAGAATATTTAACAAAGTAGATAATACTATCTATAAAATATTTAAAATAGATAAGGAAGAAATGAACTGGAAACAGTATGTTTTAGCTCTTATCATGACAAATGCAGTTATGATATTTGCAGGATATTTAATTCTTAGAATACAAGGAATAGGACTTTTTAATCCTAGTGAAATTGGAGGAATGGAAGAAAGTCTTTCATTTAACACAATAATAAGTTTCATGACTAATACAAACTTACAGCATTATTCAGGTGAATCTGGATTATCATATTTAGCTCAAATGCTAGTAATAATTTATATGATGTTTACATCAGCAGCTACTGGCTATGCAGCTTGTATGGCATTTATAAGAGGTCTTGCAGGAAAGAAAAAAACTTTGGGTAACTTCTACGTTGATATGGTTAGAATAACAACAAGAGTTTTAGTTCCACTTGCATTTATAGTAGGTGTTTTACTTATATCTCAAGGTGTGCCTCAAACACTTGGCGGAACAGAAACAGTAAGAACAATTGAAGGTAATTTACAAGATATAGCAAGAGGTCCAGTTGCAGCTCTTGAATCTATAAAACATGTTGGTACAAACGGTGGTGGATTCTTTGGAGCAAACTCTTCTCATCCATTTGAAAATCCAACAATTGTATCAAATATGATAGAAATGCTTTCAATGATGATACTTCCAGGAGCTTGTGTTATAGCTTTCGGATATATGATCGGAAATAAAAAACAGAGTAAGGCAGTATTTGGAGCTATGGGAATAATATTCTTAGTAGGTCTTTTAATATGCTGGACTTCTGAAAAAGCAGGTAACCCAGAATTAGCAGCAGCAGGATTAAGCCAAGCTATGGGTAATATGGAAGGTAAAGAGCTTAGATTTGGTATAGATCAATCGGCTTTATTTACAACAATAACAACATCATTTACTACAGGTACAGTAAACAATATGCATGATACACTTACTCCACTTGGAGGACTTGTTCCAATGCTAAATATGATGTTAAATGTAGTATTCGGAGGAAAAGGTGTAGGGCTTATGAATATGTTAATGTATGCAATACTTACAGTATTCCTTTGTGGATTAATGGTTGGTAGAACACCAGAATTTTTATCAAAAAAACTAGAAGGTAGAGAAGTTAAGTTAGTTGCATTATCAATAATAGTTCATCCATTATTAATATTAGCATTTTCTGCATTAGCAGTTGCTATTCCGGCTGGACTTGAAGGTATAACAAATGGAGGATTCCATGGATTATCTCAGATTCTTTATGAATTCTCATCAGCATCAGCTAACAATGGTTCAGGCTTTGAAGGTTTAGCAGATAATACTTTATTCTGGAATATGACAACTGGAGCAGCAATGTTCTATGGAAGATATTTAGCAATAGTTATACAGTTAGCTGTTGTTGGATCACTAGCAAATAAAAAACCAGTAAATACTAGTGTAGGAACATTAAAAACAGATAACTTTACTTTCACAATACTTCTTGTTGCAATAGTTTTAATAATAGGAGCATTAACATTCTTGCCAGCTCTTGTATTAGGACCAATTGCAGAGCACCTAACTATTTGGGCGTAATAAAATAGACGAATATGTAAGGAGAGTATAAAGGAGATATAGATAAAAATGAAAAACAATGGAAATAAATTTTTAACTAATGATATTCTTAAAAGCTCTATAGTAGAAGCTTTTAAGAAGTTGAATCCAAAATATATGATGAAAAATCCAGTTATGTTTGTCGTTGAAGTAGGTACTGTAGTAGCATTTTTACTTACATTAATGCCAAATTTATTTGGAAATGATGGTTCAGGAAACATAAGAATATATAATGCGGCGGTTACAATTATATTATTTATAACTATATTATTTGCAAACTTTGCCGAATCAGTAGCAGAAGGTAGAGGTAAAGCTCAGGCAGATACATTAAAGAAAACAAGAAAAGATACAATGGCTAGACTTATTGATGAAAATGGAAATGAAAAAATGATAAGTTCAAGCGAATTAAAAAAAGGTGATGTGGTTTTAGTTAATACAGGAGAAGTTATACCAAATGATGGAGAAGTTATAGAAGGTTTAGCTTCAGTTGATGAATCAGCAATAACAGGTGAATCTGCTCCAGTTGTTAGAGAATCAGGTGGAGATTTTGCATCAGTAACTGGTGGTACAACAGTTGTAAGTGACTGGTTAAAAATAAAAATAACTACAAATCCAGGGGAATCATTCTTAGATAAAATGATTTCTTTAGTTGAAGGTGCTTCAAGACAGAAAACTCCAAATGAAATAGCATTAAATACAGTATTAGTTAGTTTAACTTTAATATTTATGATAGTTTTAATAACTTTATACCCAATGGCTAATTACACAGGTGTTCAGATACCAGTATCAACAATGATTGCTCTTTTAGTTTGTTTAATACCTACTACAATAGGTGGACTACTTTCTGCTATAGGGATAGCAGGTATGGACAGAGTTACAAGATTTAATGTAATAGCAATGTCTGGTAAAGCAGTTGAATCTTGTGGTGACGTTGATACAATGATACTTGATAAAACAGGTACAATAACTTACGGAAATAGATTAGCAGCTGATTTTATCCCAGTGGCTAATATAGAAAAAGAAGAATTAATAAACTTTGCAACGTTAAGTTCACTAAAAGATGATACTCCTGAAGGAAAATCAACAGTAACTCTTGCAAAAGACATGAATTGCAATGTAGAAAAATTAGAAGAACTTGCAGAAGGTGCTGAATTTATAGAATTCTCAGCTCAGACAAGAATGAGTGGTCTTGACTTAACAAATGGTGTAAAAATAAGAAAAGGGGCTTTCGATAGTATAAAAGAATATGTTAGAAATTTAGGTGGAGAAATACCATCAGATCTTGATGAAAAAGTAAATGAAATAGCAAAACTTGGAGGTACTCCTCTAGTAGTTGTAGCAGATAATAAGATATACGGTTTAATATATTTAAAAGATACTGTTAAACCAGGGTTAGTAGAAAGATTTGAAAGACTAAGAGAAATTGGTATAAAAACTATAATGTGTACAGGTGATAACCCTCTTACAGCCGCTACAATAGCAAAAGAAGCAGGTGTAGATGGATTTATCGCTGAATGTAAACCAGAAGATAAAATAGAAGCAATTAAAAAAGAACAGTCTGAAGGTAAAATTGTTGCAATGACTGGTGATGGTACAAATGATGCTCCAGCACTTGCGCAGGCAGATGTTGGACTTGCAATGAACAGTGGTACAACATCAGCAAAAGAAGCAGCAAATATGGTAGATTTAGATTCAGACCCAACAAAAATACTAGAAGTTGTTGAAATAGGTAAACAACTTTTAATAACAAGAGGTGCATTAACAACATTCAGTATAGCTAATGACGTTGCAAAATATTTTGCAATAATACCAGCTATATTTACAGTTGCAATACCTCAGATGGAAATGTTGGATATAATGAATTTAGCAACTCCATTTAGTGCAGTTTTATCAGCACTAATATTTAATGCGATAATAATTCCTTGCTTAATACCTTTAGCAATGAAAGGTGTTAAATATAGACCTATGTCTGCACAGAAATTACTTCTTAGAAATGTAATAGTATTCGGTGGTGGTGGAGTAATCGTCCCATTCATAGGTATAAAATTAATAGACTTATTAATAGCACCACTTTTAATGATGATAGGTCTTTAAAAAAGAAATTTATGGAGGAAAAAAATGAAAGGGTTAAAAAATATATTAAAAAATGCAATTTCATTAAGTTTAGTTTTAATACTAGTTTGTGGGATAGCTTATCCAATGGCTTTAACAGCCACTGGACAAGTGTTATTCAAAGATAAAGCAGAAGGAAGTTTTATAGAAGTAGATGGTGAAAAAGTAGGAGCAAAAAACATAGGGCAGCAATTTACAGAACCATATTTCTTTAAAGGAAGAGTGTCTTCTGTTAATTACAATACTTATACAGAAAAAGATAAAGAAGATGGAACATACGAAGGACCATCTTCAGGAAGTTTTAACTATGCTCCATCAAATCCTGAACTTAAAAAAAGAGTGGAAGCTAGTATTGATGAATTCTTAAAAAATAATCCAGAAGTAAATAGAGAAGATATACCAGCAGATTTAATGACAGCATCTGGTTCAGGATTAGATCCTAATATAAGTGTAAAATCAGCAGAAATTCAGGTTCCGGCTATATCAAAAGCAAGTGGAATATCAGAAGAAAAATTACAAAAAATACAGTCAACACCTCATTATCTGCAAA
>UQCY01000160.1 GCA_900539645.1 uncultured Clostridium sp.
AATATACAAACTGCTTTGCATTTAACTACAAAGTTCCGTACATAATATATCCATTTAGTGATATGCATGGTAAGGTATCTGCTGGACAGGGTACATACAGCAAGTATAAATTTGAAACTGCTGAGAGGATTTCTCTTCCTACAGATCAGAGTTGGCTTGCTAGATTATTTGGTCTAGATAGATGTATGATAGTAAATAGAATAAAAACATCTAACAATAAAGAGCTTGTTCTTATAAATCTACACATGTCTGCATACGACAAAGGTGGAGAATATAGACAAAAGCAGCTTAATATGTTAGAAGAAATACTTGAAGATGAGTACAAAAAAGGGAATTATGTAATAGCTGGTGGGGATTGGAACCACGTTATTCCAACCACTGACATAAATAAATTTGCAAAAACTGAGGAAAGACCTGATTGGTATGATTATATTCCAGAAAACTTTAGTCCAAAGGGATATAGATTTGAGGTAGATGAAAACGTACCCACAAACAGAACTGCTGGAATTCCTTATGATAAAGATGTAAATTTCACAGCTATTATAGACGGATTTATAGTATCTGATAATATAAATGTTGTCGCTAAAAAGGGAAGCGATTTACAGTTTAAATACTCAGACCACAATCCAACAACAATAGAATTTAAATTAAAATAAAGATAACTTAGGAGATGAATGTGATTAAATCATCTCCTTTTTTGATGCAGAATTTATGAATAATTATTTTATCATTTAAAATATTTTCAAGTAGTATTGACGGGATTGAGAAAAATGATTATAATTTATATATGATAACGAATATCAATATATATAAATATAAATTTTCAATAACATAAATTATAACAAAGGGAGTGAATAAATTGCTTAAAAATAATGTAAAAATAGATTTTAATAACAAAACAGAGCTAAAAAATCAAATTGTAGAGGAACTAAAGTCTAAGGGACATAGAATAACTTTTCAAAGAAGATTAATCCTGGATACTATTTTAAGCAATGAAACTCTTATGATAAAAGAGGTGTATTATAACGTTAGAAAAAAGGATAGATCTATTGGTTTAGCGACTGTTTATAGATTTATTAAAATACTTCAGGAAGCAGGAATAATAGATGAAAATGAAAAATTCACATTTGCCAACGCTAATGATAACGTGGAATGTGGTGATTGCAGCGTAACTCTTCAAAATGGAGAAGTTGTAAACATAGATTGCTGTGAACTATACTCAGCAGTTAAAAATATATTGGTCAACAAAGGATACAACGATGATTTAAAAATCGACAGTATCAACACGACAAGAGCAAAAAAATAATTTTTTAAAAGGTTAATAATTAAAATTTCAAATATAAACTAAGACTCCTATACTATAATCGTATGCCAACTCCTAAAAGTATAGGAGTTTTTTATTGTTTAAATATAATCCATTATGAAGCATTTATTGTAAAAGATTTTCCGTTATGATATAATTTCTTTCAAACGGAGGTGTTGTATATGATAAAGAAGATAACTATGCAACAAGCTATATTTATGCTATCAAACTTACAAAAGAAGGAAGCCAAACTAAAACAGCAGTTTTACGGTTCTTGTAGGGATATCCCTCTAAAGAAGGATGGAGAATCTGTTGTAAGTCAGGAATTGGTAGAGAAAAATATAGATAGATTTAAGGAATATAAAATATTATTAAAAGATATTGTAAATCTTAAAAAAGCTATACATGCTGGTAACAATAAGGTTGTTTATGAAGGAAAGACATTAAATGATTTATTAATAGAGGCGAAAATGGGTAGACAGTATTTAAGTCTTTTAGAAGTAATGATTCACGATTCGAGAATTAGTCTTGAGCCAAATCTTGGAGTTATAGAATACGGAAACCCAAACATTGAAATGTTTGCTGAGGAAATAGAGTCTTTGGATTTAGAAAATAAATTAAATGAACTATCTCAGCTAATAGAAAAACTAAACACAGAAGTAGAAATATCAGTAGAGCTAGAAAATGCATAAGGAAAAGAGTATAACTACTCATCTGCTCCAGGCTTCAGCGTCCCACTATGTTAGAGTAACACATTTATGTGAAGTTTATAAATTTATTGTAGGTAAATACTTTTTGAAATATAGTAGCCGTGCAAAGACGAAAAAAGCTTATTATACAGAAAACGGATTTCGATTTTACAATTTTCATTAATTTACACATTACGAATTACGAATAATAAAAAGAAGAACAGTAAATCAATCATTGTAAACACGAAATTGTACGGCGATGGCTGGATTTTTCTAGCAAAAACTAAAGGGCAGAGAGTTTTGCTTTTAAATCTGCCAACTGAGCATCTGATTTAATTCAGATGCTCTTTTTCTATATACTTGAGCACACATAAATCCACCAACTGGAGATTCTGAATGGTCTATAATATTTTGAACCATTTCGCTAACAGCATGACCTATCCGATTTACTGTTGTATCAGTGCACTTTAGATTTTTCTTAATTAAATTCATTATATTACTATCCCGTTCAAAAGAGGAATCTCCATAACTTATTTGAGTAAGCTCCATTAATGATTCTTTACGTGGTTTTTTATTAACTTTAAATTTCTTTATATTTAAATGTTCAAATAAACAAATTCTGGCTAGATAGTTTTTAACACTATTATCTTTTGGCGGATTAATACGATATTTTTTATGTGGAAATTTTATTTTTAAAAACTTAATAAAAGATATCAAAGGGCACAAACCACTAGGAGTAACAAACTCAGTCTTATAAAGATCTATATATATTTCTTTAGAGTCATTTTCAATAATTTCAGATACAAATAAATTGTAATTCATATTATGGTCATGCTTATGAATTACTATACTTAGATGAAAATGCTCAGGTTGGTATTACATATCTATCTCCAGAAGAAGCTTTTATTATCTTTGATGATAGTGTAGCTAGAGAGCCACTTTATGGAGTTAGATATTTTACAAATAGCGACGAAAAAATAGAAGGTAGCTACTCAGATAAAAATAAAATATATCATTTTGAGATAGAAGATGGATTGAGAATAGTTGATGAAGAACAAAATTATTTTGGAGATGTACCACTTGTCGAATATCTTGAAAATGAAGAGAGACAAGGAGCCTTTGATAATGTTGATACTCTTATAAATGCATATGATAAAGCTATATCAGAAAAAGCAAATGATGTTGATTATTATGCAGATGCATATTTAAAAGTATTAGGTGCTGAGTTGGAAGAGGAAACTCTTCAGACACTTAGAGATAGTAGAATAATAAATATATCTTCACCAAATGGAGATGATGTATCAATAGACTTTTTAGCGAAACCTTCATCAGATACCACTCAGGAGAATTTAATAAATAGATTAGAAAAATTAATATTCCAGATAAGTATGGTTGCAAATATCAATGATGAAAACTTTGGTAATGCATCAGGAATAAGTTTAAAATACAAACTTCAATCTATGCTTAATTTAGCAAATGTAAAAGAGAGAAAGTTTGTATCTGGAATGAATAGAAGGTGGAAAATTATATCTAATCTTCCTAATTCTAAAATGAGTAAAGATGATTGGATGGGTATAGAATATCAGTTTACAAGAAACCTTCCAGCCAATGTACTAGAAGAGACACAGATAGCGCAGAATTTAGCTGGAATAGTATCAGAAGAAACGCAGCTTAAAGCATTATCTTTAGTTGAAAATGTTAAAGATGAGATTGAGAGAAAAGAAGCTGAAGTTGATAAGAAAGCTCAGATATATGACTACAATGATTTAGGTGATATTGATGAATAGTAAAGCTGATTTTATTGCTGCAATGAAGGATGAAAAGTATTGGAATGAAAGAGCTGAGAAATTATTCAAGAGTATTGAAAAAAATGAGGAGCAATTAAATAAAAAGTTAGCTGAATACTATAAAGTAGAAGCTGAACGATTAAATAAATTGATAGCTAGTTATTACGCTAAATATGGAAAAGAAAATGTAATACAATATAGAGAACTTCTTAAAAAATTATCTGATGGAGAAAGAAAGTTATTGATTGAGGATATTGATAAATTTATAGAGAAATATCCGAAATATGAGAAACTTAAAAAGGTTAGAGAATCTATTTATAAACTAGATAGATTAGAAGGTCTTAAAGTATCAATCAATCTCTCTCAAATGGAATTAGCAGAAAAGGAAGTTGAAGAAGTAAAGAAATATTTTTCTGATAATTATGAGGAAGGTTATGATCCTTTTTTAATGCATGATATGAAACGAGCAGTTGAAAGAATAAATAATGCTATAGAAAATGAGGAAAAAATCCTTGTTTATGGTGATTATGATGC
>UQCY01000161.1 GCA_900539645.1 uncultured Clostridium sp.
CTTAAAAATAAATTAATAAATAATATTTAAAAAATATAGCGATATTTTAAAAATTTCTGATAATTTGTGTTGACACGAAAGAAAATATGATTTATTATATAAACATATTAAAAAATAAATGAGTAATCGTTGAAAAAGAAAGTAACTCAGAGAGATTTTATAGAGAGCAGGGGACGGTGGAAGCCTTGTATTGATATCTGGAGTGAATAGAGCTTTGGAGATTGTTGTGAAAGTCTTAAAAGATATAAGCAACAGGTAATCCTGCCTTAAAGGAAAGAGTGGATAGTATTTACTATCAATTAGAGTGGTAACGCGGATTATAATTCGTCTCTTGGTTTTCCAAGAGGCGATTTTTTTTATACTCAAACCAAACTAATTGAATTAATAATCTATCAAAGAGAGTGGTACCACGGAAATATTCGTCTCTCAGTGAAAATTTCACTGAGGGACTTTTTTTATTACCTAATTATCACAAATTTAAAAAGAAAAATATAGAATTAAAAAATTAAAAAAAGGAAGAGAACAAAGGGAGGAAATTAAAATGAAAGAAAAAGTTGTATTAGCATATTCAGGAGGATTAGACACATCAATAACTATACCTTGGTTAAAAGAAAACTACGATGATATAGAAGTTATAGCTTGCTGTGGAAATGTTGGACAGGATGACAATATGGAAGATGTTTACAAAAAAGCATTAGAAAGTGGAGCATCAAAAGCATATGTAGACGATATATCAGAAGAATTTGTAACAACTACAATATATGCAGCTATAAAAGCTGAAGCTAAATACGAAGGAAAATACTTATTAGGAACTTCACTTGCTAGACCTATAATAGCTAAAAAACTAGTTGAAGTGGCTCATAAAGAAGGAGCAAAATATATCTGCCATGGATGTACAGGAAAAGGAAATGACCAGGTTAGATTTGAAGCTACAATCGCAGCACTAGATCCAACTATAAAAGTAATAGCACCTTGGAGAATATGGGACATAAAATCTAGAGAAGATGCTATAGACTACGCTAATGAACATGGAATAAAAGTAAAAGCTACAAAAGAAAAAATATATTCAGAAGATGCTAACCTTTGGCATGTATCAACTGAAGGTGGGGATATAGAACACCTTGAAAACGAACACAAAGAAGATATATACAAAGAATGTGTTACTCCAGAACAGGCTTGTGATACACCAGAATACGCAGAAATATACTTTGAAAAAGGTGTGCCTAAAAAATTAAATGGTGTTGAAATGGCTCCAGTAGAATTAATTCAGGCAGTAAATGCACTTGGTAAAAAACATGGTATAGGAATAATAGACATAGTAGAAAACAGATTAGTTGGTATGAAATCAAGAGGAATATATGAAACTCCAGGAGGAACAATTCTTTACGAAGCTCACAACATATTAGAAAGTGCATGTATAGATAAAGAAACTCTTCACTTCAAACAAAGAGTAGCTATAAAATTCGGTGAGCTTATATACGATGGATTATGGTACTCAAAATTAAGAGAAGCAATAGAAGCATTCATGGATTGCACTCAGGAAAATGTAACTGGTACAGTTAAAGTTAAACTATACAAAGGAAACATAAAACCTGCAGGAATATTTGCAGACTCTCCACTATACGATGAAAGTATATCTTCATTCGGAAATAGTGAATACTATGACCACCACGATGCAGAAGGATTCATAAATCTATTTACATTACCTCTAAAAATTAGAGCTATGAAAGAAGGAAAATAAGCAAAAAATTGGGACTGTTGTATAAATTGCAACAGTTCTTTTTTTATTTCTTTTGAATAGAAGGTAGTTGTATTTTTGAAAATGTGTTATTATAAAGAGTATTAGTGAGTTATTTAATTGAAAATATTAAATTGAGGTTATTTCACAAAATTTACGGAATTGTAAACATTATTCTAAATGGAAATATAGAATATGAAAAAAAATTGCGTTATAATGGTAAAGTGAAATTATTTAAAAAGATTTTGAGCTTTATTGAGTTATATCTAAAGTCTGTAAAATTTAAGGAAAGGGAGTGGGTATATTGTCAACAAAGGGAATTAAAGATATCCCAAAGAAAAAGATCGCAGCAATAATAGTTGGCGTGTTAGCTGTAATATATATCGGTTTAGCAGTATTCTTCACAAATCATTTCTACTTTGGTACTGTAATAAATGGAGAAAGCTGTTCAGGGAAAACTGTAGCGGATGTTGAGGAAATGTTCAGTCATGTTTCTGACGACTATAGCCTTACAATGACTGATAAAAGAAATAAAGAATTTACAATAAAATCAAAGGATATAGACCTTACATTCCACGATGAAGGTCAGATACAGAAAATAAAGGATAGTCAGAGTTCATTTGGATGGATAGTTGGAGTATTCAAAAACAAAGACTACAAAGCAGATACAGTTAGATATGACGAGGCTAAGCTAGAAAAATTATACAATGGATTTGAATTATTTGATAAAAACTATATAATAGAGCCAAAAAGTGCTTATCCAGAATATAGCAGAAAAACAAATTCTTACGAAATAAGACCTGAAATATATGGAAATAAGGTCAATAAGGATGCACTTTATAAAGAAGTTCAGAAATCTATATTATCTGGAAACAAAACTATAAATATAGATGAAGCTGGATTATATGTACAGCCAAAGAATAAAGCTGATAACTCTAAACTTGCAAAAGCTGTAGAAGAACTTAACAAAAAAGTTAAGATGAAAGTTACTTATGACTTTGAAGATAGAAAAGAAGTTTTCGGCGGATATGAAATAGCACAGCTTTTAAACTGTGATTCAGAAGGAAATTACGACATAACTATCAATAGAGATAGAATGATAGAGCTTTTAAGAGGTTTAAGTAAACAGTACAGTACTTATGGAGACCCTAGAAAGTTCAAAGCATCTTCAGGTAAAGAAATAACTATATACGGTGGTTCTTACGGTTGGTTAATCGACAAAGAAAAAGAAGCAGACGAACTTACAAAAGTTATAGAAGCAGGAAAAAGTGTTACAAGAGAACCAGTTTACTCTCAGACAGCACTTCACCGTACAAAAGACGATATAGGAAATACTTATGTTGAAATAAGCTTAAGTGGACAGTATTTATGGTACTATAGAGATGGAAAACTTATAACTAGTTTCCCTGTAGTTACTGGAAATACAAGCAAAGGTCATGGTACGCCAGGTGGTATATATCCTCTAAACTACAAACAGAGAGATACATACCTAAATGGACGGAACTATAGTTCTCACGTAAACTATTGGATGCCATTTAACGGAAATATAGGTCTTCATGATGCTACATGGAGAAGTTCTTTCGGTGGTGGAATATATAGAAGTAATGGTTCTCATGGATGTGTAAACTGTCCATATAGTGGAGCAGCTACTATATACAAAACAATAGAAAAAGGAACACCAATAATTTTATACTAAAAAAATAAAAGGGACTGTTGCAATAATGATTTGCAGTAGTCCCTTTATGTTTATCTGTATAAATCAAATACAAAATAGTTTATATCTCCTCTATACTTAGAAATAGAGTATTCAATCACTTTATTATCGTTTCCGTATCCGTAAGAATGGAAGTAAAATACAGGATCATTTTCTTGTATATCCAATAAATCAGCTGTTGTTTCATCAGCTTTTATTGTTTCCAACTTTCTTTTAATTCTAGTTACTGGATTGCCTTTATCAGAAAAATAGTCGTATAGACGAGAATTTATAAAATCCACATTCTCAATATCTGGAAATTTATTATATGGTATATATGTTGTTACGATAACATTTGGCTTAGAGTCGATATATCTAAGTCTGATAAGCTTACAAACATTCTCTGATAAAGAAATTCCAAGAGCATTTGAAACTTCTTCAGATGCTTTTTCTATTTTTAATGATATAACCTTTGTACTTGTAGTCAATCCTTTTTCATTCATTTCCTTATCAAAACTTAAAATTTTCTGTGTAAATTCCTGCTCAATTTTCCTTTGACAGACCATTGTTCCCCTTTTTCTTCTCTTTTCAAGATAACCATCATCCACAAGAATTTGGATAGCTTGTCTAACAGTCGGTCTACTTACATTGTAAAACTCTGCTAACTCTATCTCGGTAGGAATTAAATCTCCTTCCTTGTATGTTCCGTTATTTATCTTTTCGAGTAAATCGCATTTTATTTTTAAATACATTGCTGCCATTAGAATATCTCCTCGTATAATATATTTAAATTTAATTTTATTAATTTTCATTCCTATCTCATT
>UQCY01000162.1 GCA_900539645.1 uncultured Clostridium sp.
GTCTGCAACATCTTCTTTGCTCATCTTTGGATAGTCTTGCATATTTCCGTCTACATCTATTATCTTAACTATATTAGTATCTGTATTAAATTCAGCACCTTCTTTAGTTAAGTCGTTTGCAACGATAAAATCTAAGTTTTTAGATTCTATTTTTCTCTGAGCATTCTGAAGTAAGTCATTTGTTTCAGCTGCAAATCCAACTAAAACCTTGTCCGCTTTTATTTTACCCATTTCTTTGGCAACGTCCTTAGTTCTAGCCAATTCTATTGATAGGTCTCCATCTTTCTTTTTAACCTTTTTCTTTGAATAATTCTTAGGTTTATAATCCGCAACTGCAGCACTCTGTATAAGTGCATCGCAATCTTCAAAATTATCATTTACAGCATTATAAAGACTTTCTGCAGATGAAGTCTGTACAAATTTGTGTACTCCTCTAGGTCTTTCTAAACTAGTTGGCCCAGATATAAGAGTTACTTCAGCACCTCTCATAATTGCTCTCTTAGCTATTGAATAACCCATTTTCCCTGAAGATCTATTAGTTAAATATCTTACTGGGTCTATCTCTTCAACTGTAGGGCCTGCTGTAACAGTTATCTTCATACCTTTTAAATCATCGCTTCCAAATAGAGAAACATATACTTCATGAACTATATCGTCCACGTCAGCTAATTTTCCTCTACCTAAATCTCCACAAGCAAGTCTACCAGAAGCTGGTTCTACAAATTTGTATCCATATCTTTTTAGTTTTTCGATATTATCCTGCACTATAGGATTTTCGTACATATTTGTATTCATAGCAGGTGCTATTATAACTGGTGCTTTTGTAGCCATAACTGTAGTAGTAAGCATATCATCTGCTATACCTCCAGCTATCTTCCCTATTACATTAGCAGTTGCAGGCACTATTAAGAAAGTATCCGCTTTTTTTGCAAGAGATATATGCTCTACATCCCAAGTCTTTGGTTCTTCAAACATATCTGTTATAGCAAAATTCTGGCTTAATGTCTGGAAAGTCATCGGAGCTACAAACTCACAAGCAGATTTAGTCATTATTACATGAACATTTAAATCTAATTTTTTTAACTTACTAACAATATCACAAGCTTTATATGCAGCAATTCCGCCACAAACTCCGATTACTACTGTTTTCTTTTCCATAATATTACTCCTGCTGTTCAGCTATCTGTCTATTCTGTTCTTCCTGATGTAATTTTTCTTTTATTGCTATTTCTTCTTCTGTTAATAATCTGTAAGTTATTTTTCCTTCTGCAACTTCTTTAGTAGCAGTTATAACTGGTTTTTCTTTTTTAGCTGTTTCTACATAAGGTTCAGCTCCGTCAACTAATTCTCTAGCTCTTTTTGCTACTGTCCAAGCTAAGTAGTATCTGTTGTCTATTTTTTCTAATACGTCGTTTATTGATGGTTTTAACATTTTTTATATTCCTCCTCAAATTCTTTAAGTATTGCTTCTTTGTATCTTTCTGTTTTGTTTTTTTCCGCTGCTATTATAGATTCTATATCTTTAGCTGCAGTTTCAACATCTTCATTTATTATGAAATAGTCGTATTCTTTAAGAGTCTGTATCTCTTCATACGCCATGCTGAATCTTTTTTCAATCTGTTCTTCAGTTTCAGTTCCTCTTCCCACTAATCTTCTCTTTAATTCTTCTAAAGATGGTGGTAATACGAATATTAGCACTGAATCTGGGCACATTTTTTTAACATTTAAAGCACCTATCATTTCTATTTCAAGAAGGACATCCTGACCTTTTTCAAGATTTTCCATTATAGCTGCTTTTGGAGTTCCGTAGAAATTGCCGTATCTCTCAGCATATTCAAAAAGATCTCCTTCTTCTATCATTTTCTTAAATTCTTCGTGTGTTTTATAGTAGTAATTTACGCCTTCTTTTTCCCCTTCTCTAGGAGCTCTAGTTGTTGCAGATACTGATAATTTTATGTTTTCGTTATTTTTTAATAACTCCTTACATATAGTACCTTTTCCTGCACCTGAAGGTCCTGAAACAACAGTTAGAATCCCTTTTCTATTCATTTTCAAAATCCTCCGTTAAATTTATTTTCATATAGAATAAATCTTACCAAATTATTCTATATTCTGAATCTGTTCTCTTATTTTTTCTAATTCGCTCTTGATTTCAACAACTGTATTTGTTATTTCTAAATCTGATGATTTTGAACCGATAGTATTAGTTTCTCTGTTCATTTCCTGAATTAAGAAGTCTATTTTTCTACCTATAGAATCATTTCTTTCTATTGTTGTTTTTAACTGAGCTATATGGCTTTTAAATCTAACTATTTCTTCTGTTATATTGCTCTTATCAGCGTATATAGCAACTTCCATAGCTATTCTATTTTCGTCTATTATCTCAGGGTTATCTAAGAATTCTTTTATTCTTGAAGTTAATTTTTCTTTATACTCAACAACTACTGTTTCAGAGTATTCTTCTATTCTATCTATGTATTCTCTAAGTAATCCGCATCTCATCTTAATATCTTCTGCAAGTTTCTTACCTTCTATAGTTCTCATTTCAGTAAGTTTTTCCATAGAAGCCTTAACTGCCTGTTCTAACATATTCCAAAGAAGGTCTTCATCGTCCTCTTTTTCTTCTGTTCTAACAACATCTGGAAATTTTGCGATATTCATTATAGATATATCGTCATCCATAGAGTATCTTTCTTTTATCTGAGTTAGTATATTGTAGTACTGATCTGCTAGCTGTTCATCGAATTTTAAGTTTACATCTTCACTACCAGTAAGTTCTAATTTTATAAATACGTCAGCTCTACCTCTTTTTACATAGTCTTTTACTAAATTTCTAACTTTGTCCTCTAAAAAAGCTATTTTTCTAGGAAGTCTTATATTTATATCAGAATATTTATGGTTTATAGTTCTACATTCTACTAAAAAATAATAATTATCATCCTTATATTCGCCTCTTCCGAAGCCTGTCATACTTATTGCCATCTTTTAAACCTCCAGATATCCTTCACATATTTTAACAGCTGGTCCTGTCATAAATACTTTATCACCTATATCAATTTTAACTGTTCCACCTTTTGATGTAACATTCATGCTCTTT
This sequence comes from uncultured Clostridium sp., assembly GCA_900539645.1. Taxonomy (GTDB): domain Bacteria; phylum Bacillota; class Clostridia; order Peptostreptococcales; family Peptostreptococcaceae; genus Peptacetobacter. The sequence goes on from UQCY01000162.1 coordinate 3,098, forward strand.
TCTGTTTTTCCAAGGTAGTTGCAAATTATAGCCGCTGCAGTCATACCTGTTCCACAGCCTAATGTATATCCACATCCTCTTTCCCAAGTGTAGACATTTATATTGTACTGATCTCTAACCTTTACAAAGTTTACATTTGTCTTTTCAGGGAATAAATCGCAATTTTCAATAGCTGGTCCGTATTTTTCTATCATATCTAAATCAAATTCATCTATAAATACTATAGTATGAGGTACTCCCATAAGCATAGATGTTATTGTAAAATCTCTATCTAATATATGTACTCTTTCCTCGATGAATTTTTCTTTATCTGTAGCCATAGGAATGTCACTAGTTTTAAATGAACCTTCTCCCATGTCTACCTTTATATTTATTACATCTCCTAAGTCTGAAGTATTTATTGTTACATGCTTTATACCTGCTAACGTATCTACATCAAACTCTTTTTCGTTGACTATACGGTTATCATAGACAAATCTGCAAAAACATCTAAGTCCATTTCCACACATAGCAGCTCTTGAACCATCGGAATTATAATAAACCATTTCTATATCTGCTATATTTGAATTTTTTACAACTAAAAGTCCATCTGCTCCAACAGACATTCTTCTATTACATACCTGTAATGCTAATGAAGAATATTCAGAAGGGCTTTTTCCATCATTTCTTCCGTCTATAGCTATAAAATCATTTCCTATACCATGCAGTTTCCAGAATTTCATATTTTTACACTCCTTATTAAAGTATTTTTACTACCTACTTCTGAGAATCATAAAATTCTGTATAACTTAAGTGGTAGTTTTCATTGACACTTGAAAGTTCCGTATGTGTGTTTCAAATAGTCTTCCTTAACTATATAATTATACACTAAAATTTCATTGTTTCCAAATTATTATTTACATTGACGTTAAACTTTTGTTTTAAATATGATTAATTCTATTATTTTTTTAATAAATCTAATTAATTATATTTCATTCCTTCTCACAAATTCTTTCAACTCTTAGAAATACATCACATTAATTTTTCTCCTACTTATTTACTTATTAATA
>UQCY01000163.1 GCA_900539645.1 uncultured Clostridium sp.
AACCTTGAAGTTAACATCGGCTTCTAATAAAGCTAATTTAACTTCTCTCATTGCATCCTTTACATCTTTTTCAGTAAGTTTACCTTTTGATCTTAACTTACTAAAAGTGTTTTGTAATTTATCAGATAATCCTTCAAATATCATTCTATCATCCCCCTACATAAGTCTTCTATTTCATCTAGCTTAGGGATTAATTCTCCACAATCTTTATTGTGCAATAAATCTTGTTTAAAGTCAGCAATTTTTTCTATCATATTATTTACAGTTTCATCTTTTTTCTGAAGTTCCGACAAAAGATGAAGTTTCTGTTCATAATCTCTCATTACTTTTTCAGCTCTTTTAAGAGTATCGTACACACCCTGTCTTGATACATTAAGATTTTCACTTATTTCTCCAAGCGAATAATCTTCTTCATAATAAAGAGAAACTATTTCTTTTTGTTTGTCTGTAAGAAGGTTTTTATAAACCCCGAACAGTTGTCCAACTTCTATCATCTTCTCCAAATTCATTTTTTCACTTCCTGAATAATTATTAAGTTCACGAATAAGGTCTTATAATTATTAAATACAAACCATTTTTAATGCTTTTTGTATCTGTAAAGGTTAATCACTTTACACTACTATTGTATTTTATATTATAAGACCTCTCTTGTCAACGGTTTTTATTGAAATTTTGACATTTTTATACAGTATTTTTATTCTCTGCTTTGATTTAACAATTCTAACTTATATTAATTTCCAAATAGAGCTACTGTAAATTCTCTTGCATCGAAATCCTGTAAATCCTCAGCCTTTTCTCCAACACCGATTAATTTTACTGGAACATCTACTTCTGATTTAACAGCTAGTACAACTCCACCTTTTGCAGTACCGTCTAACTTAGTAAGAACTATTCCAGTTATATCTGCAACTTCTTTAAAACTCTTAGCCTGAACAACTGCATTCTGTCCTGTAGTTGCATCTACAACTAAAAGAACTTCTTTCTTAGCTTCTGGGAATTCTTTATCTATTATTTTGAATATTTTTCCTAACTCGTTCATTAAGTTAGCTTTATTATGAAGTCTTCCTGCAGTATCGCATATAAGCACATCTGTTTTTCTAGCCTTAGCTGCTTTTATAGCATCAAATACTACTGCACCTGGATCTGCACCTTCATGATGTTTTACTATTTCTGTATTAGTTCTCTTAGCCCATATATCAAGCTGTTCTGTAGCAGCTGCTCTAAATGTATCTGCTGCAGCTAGCATAACTTTCTTGCCTTCAGATTTATATCTAAGTGCTAACTTTCCTATAGTAGTAGTCTTACCAACACCATTTACTCCTACCATTATTATAATAGCTGGAGAAGGTTCTACATCTAGCTTAGAATTTCCTTTAGATAAAATTTCTTCTACTATTTCCTTTAATTCTTCTCTGACAGCCATCGGATCTGTTATCTTCTTGCTTCTTACTCTATCATTTAAGTCGTCTATTATCTGCATAGTAGTATTAACACCTACGTCAGCTGTTATTAGAACTTCTTCTAAGTCCTCGAATAACTCATCATCTACACTAGTATAAGATTTTAAAACCTCATCTATTCTATCAGTTATTCCCTGTTTAGCCTTTGTAAGTCCCCGTTTTAATCTAGCAAATAGACCTTCTTTTTTAGCTGCTGGTTTTTCTCTACCTTCATTATTACTTTCTTCTGTAATAATTTCTTCTACCTCCTCAGCAGCCTCAACTATTTCCTCTACAGGCTCAGAAACTTCCTTTTCTACAGATTTTTCTTCTATTTCAGCCACAGTTTCTTCAAATATAGAAACTCCTTCTTCATCTAAAACAGCATTTATTTCCTCACATTCATCAACTTCTTTTGATGCTTCCTCTGCTGATTCTGGCTGTTCTGATATTTCTTCCTCAACGACTACTTCTTCTACTTTAGTTTCATCCTTAGTATCTTCTTTTTCTGATTCTAAAGTTTCTAAAAATCTTTCGTCGTCTTCTTTAACTTCTTCTTTTTCAACTTCAGAAACTACTTCGTCTACCTGAGTTTCTTCTTTTTTCTTTCCAAAACCAAATAACTTCTTAAACAATTTACCGCCTCCATCTCTAAAGCTTATATAATTCCAGCAAATTTTTCAGCTTCCTGAAGCTTTAGACTTATTATTTTTGATATTGCTCTTTCCTGCATAGTAACTCCATAAATATATTCTGCTGCTTCCATAGTACCTCTTCTATGTGTAACAGCTATGAACTGAGTTTCCTGTGATAATTCTTTTAAAAATTCTCCAAATCTATATACATTTATATCGTCTAATGGTGCCTCGATTTCGTCTAGTATACAGAATGGTGTCGGTCTAGAGATAATTATAGCAAACAGTATACAAATTGCTGTAAGCGCCTTTTCTCCACCTGATAAAAGATTTATATTCTTCATTTTTTTACCTGGTGGCTGAGCTGTTATAATTATATCGCTTTCAAGAATATTTTCCTTGTCAGCTATAGTTAATTCTCCAGTTCCTCCCCCAAATAATTTCTTATATACATTCTTGAAATTATTTGAAATCTCTCCAAATTTTTCAACGAACTCTTTTTTCATGTTGTGCTCTAATTCTTTTATAAGCTTAGTTATACCTGCTATAGACTCCTCTAAATCAGCTTTCTGACTGCTATAAAGGTCGTATCTTTCCTTTGTTTCCTTATACTCCTCTATAGAATCCAGATTTACACTTCCTATAGCTCTCTTCTCTCTTTTTAAAGAGTCTATTTCTTTCTTGCTTATCTGAAGTTCGTCATTTCTAAATTCTGATGCCTGCATAAATGTCATATCGTACTGCTCAAACATCTTATTCAGATATCCTTCTCTATTAGACTTAAATCTTTCTAGTTTAGAGTTAATCTTATAAAGTTCCTCTCTAAACTCTAGAACTTCTCTCTCATTTCTTTTTATTTCCTTTGATTTTTCATCTAAGCTATTCTTAAACTCTGCTTTTTTAAGCTTTTTATCTTCTAATATTCTATTAGCCTCTAAGTGCTCTTTCTGTAAATTAGATTTTTCTAATTCCTCAGCACTTATAGTTTTACCAAATTCTTCTACAGCTTTTAAATCCTCTTCTATTTCCTTCTTCATACCATCAATTTTTATAACGGTATTTTCATTTTCCATAGAAATTCTACTAGTGTTTGAATTGAGAGATTTTAAATCATTATTTAAATTTATTAGCTCTATATTTAACTCTTCAAAATCTTTTCTCTCTTTATCGTAAAGGTTTTTACTTTCTTCAAGCACTTTATTAAGCTTTTCAACTTCTTCTCTAGCTTCTTCTGATTTTTTATCTATCTCTTCTATTTTTTCATTGGCAGATTTTAATTTGGATATAGTGTATTCCATATTAGAGCTAATACTTTCTTTTTCTCTTTCTAATTTATCAATATTAGTTCTATATTCTGAAATTTTTTCCTCTAATTTCTTTATCTCTGCTTTCTTTAAAAGTATATTTTTCTCAATTGTATTTTTTTCAGAATTAGCTTTATCTTTTTCTGTGTACAAGTTAGTTTTTTCTTCTTTTAACTGTTTAAGTTCTGATTCTTCTTTATCTATACTTGTAGAAAGCTCTTCTATTTTTTCAGTATACTCTCCTATAATTCTCTTTCTAGATAATAGATTTGCACTATTTTTTATACTACCACCAGTTATAGATCCACCTGGTTTTAGTATTTCTCCATCAAGAGTAGCAATTTTTATCTTATACTTAGTATCTCTTGCAAACTGTATAGCCTTATCTATATCCTCTATTACAACAGTTTTACCAAGTAATCCCTCTACTACGTTTCTGTATTTTTCATCAAATTCTAATAGTTCTGATGCTATTCCTATAGGCTCTACCTTAGATTTTACATCTTTTAAATCTATTAAATTAGGGGTAACTACATTTAATGGAAGGAATGTTACTCTCCCGCTCTCTGTTTTCTTTAGGAATTCTATGGCTTCTTTAGCACATTCTTCGTCTTCTGTTATTATATTTTGCATAGCAGCTGCAAGTGATGCCTCTATTGCCTTTTCATACTTTTCAGAAACAGAAATAACCTGTGCTACAGCTCCATCTATTCCTCTAAGTTTTTTGTTTTTTAATACTTCCTTTACTCCACG
>UQCY01000164.1 GCA_900539645.1 uncultured Clostridium sp.
AAAACCCTTTCTTATAAATACAATCTATAATATTATGAGGTGAACGCTTATGATGACAATTTTATCTGGACTTGGTCTATTATTACTTGTACTTGCTGGGTTCTCATTCTTCAGCTTCAAGATGCCAAAAGGATCTGTGGCTATGGGTGGTATGGCAGATGCAGCAGTTGCTACTTTCCTAGTAGAAGCAATACACAAATACATCTCTGGTGATTTATTTGGTATAAGCTTCCTAGCAGAAGTTGGTAGTATTTCAGGAGGAATGGGCGGAGTTGCTTCAGCAATCGCTGTTCCTATAGCAATGGGTGCTAACCCAGTACTTTCAATTGTTGCCGGTGTTGCTTGCGGTGGCTGTGGTATACTTCCTGGATTTATAGCAGGTTATATAGTTGGATTTATAATACCAATAATAGAAAAGAAATTACCAGAAGGATTAAACTTAATATTCGGTACTTTACTAATAGCTCCTCTAGCTAGATTTATAGCAATAGGTGCTACTCCATTAGTAGATGCTACTCTAGTACAGATAGGTGGAACAATATCTGCAGCAGCAGAACAGTCACCACTTGTAATGGGATTCCTTCTAGGTGGAATAATGAAGATGATATGTACATCTCCTCTAAGTTCAATGGCTTTAACTGCTATGCTTGGACTTAAAGGTTTAGCAATGGGTATCGCAGCAATAGCTTGCTTCGGTGGATCATTCACTAACGGATTTATATTCCATGGATTAAAATTAGGTGATAAGAGTAACGTAATCGCAGTTATGCTTGAACCTCTTACTCAGGCACCACTTGTTACTTCAAACCCAATACCAATATTCTGCTCTAACTTCTTCGGTGGAGGTTTCGCAGGAATGGGTGCAGCAGCTTTAGGTATCATAAACAATGCTCCTGGTACAGCTTCTCCAATACCTGGATTATTAGCTCCATTCGCATTCAATGATCCTATGAAAGTTGTAATGGCTCTTGTTATAGCAGCAATCGTTGGTTCTATAGCAGGATTTGTAGGTTCTAAAGTATTCAAAAACTACAAAGTTGTAACAAAAGCTGACCTTGAAAGAAGAGCAGGAGTTATAGCTTAATTAATAATCGCAAGTTTTTTTAACTTAAATTTACTTTATACACAACTCACAGAAAAGGGACTGATGCATATTTGCTCAGTCCCTTTTCATATAATCTTTTATAAATTTATTGTACTGTTGCTACTTTAAGTTCTTTTTTATGTTCCATGTTTGGACTTTTTAATACTAAGCTTATACTTGATAGTATTACCTGTATTGCTGGGTATGCCATCCATACACCAGATAATCCGAATAATTCTGTGAATATCCAAAGCATAGCAGGTGCTATAACTATTGGCTCTATGTATATTAATAAATTACTGAATTTCGTATGATTAGTTGCATAGAAGTATGCGCTTGTTACTCTAGTTATTCCAAAGAATATATAAGCAAATGCTGTTGTCTTTAATGCTAAAGCTGTTTCGTTCATTAGCTCAGGTGATATATTGAAGTATTTAGCTAACTGTACGCTGAATACCATTGTCATAACCATTAAAAATACTGAGAATATTGAGCATAAGAAGAACGCTTTATTGTACACATAGTGTAATTCTTTTTCTTTATTTGCCCCAAAGTAGTAGCTGAATAATGGCTGAACACCATCACCTATTCCCTGTATTAAAAGCTGTGCACATGCAAGTACGTAGCTTATTACTGAGTATATTGCAACTGCTCCATCTCCACCGTATTCAATACATTTCCAGTTTGTAAGTATTATTATTATTGAAGGAACTATTGTCTGTCCAAATGGAGATACTGCTATTTTCATTATTCTTTTTATTTTAGCTATATTTGGTAATATATAATCCATTTTAAAGTTTTTATGGTTTAATTTTACAACGTATATAACATTCATTGTAGCAACTACACCCTGTGCAGTTATTGTTGCTAAAGCTGCACCAAACATTCCTAAGTTCATTTTGTATATAAATACATAGTCAAGTACTATATTAGTAACAAGACCTGCTACCATGTTCTGAGTAGCTACAATTGGTTTACCCTGATTTCTAACTATTGGATTTAATCCGTTTCCTAAAACAGGAAGCATTCCACCTATTAATATAGTAGTTATATAGTCATCTGCTCCCTTATATATTGCACCTTCTGCTCCTAAGAAGTTAAGTATGATTCCTTTTGTACCTAAGAAGAAAACAGGAAGTATTGCTCCAAATATTAGAAGAAGTATTATCGTCTGCATGGCACTGTGCTCCATGTCTCTTTCCTTTCCTTCTCCTCTGTATATAGAAACAAGAACAGATCCACCTATACCAACACCTGTAGCTGTTGCATTAAGTACAACCTGTATTGGATAAACTAGGTTTATCGCAGCAAGCCCCACGTTTCCTATACTGTTTCCTACAAATAATCCATCGACTATCGAATAAAATCCACTGAATAACATCGCTATCATTGATGGTATTACATAATGCATAAACTGTCTATTAATTCTTTTTTTATCTATTGTTAAGTCTTTATTCATAATTTAAACACCTTCCTTTCACCAAAGAAGAGTTTAAACTATGGTCTAAGACCAAGGTCAACAACTTTTCAAAATAAATTTATATTTTCTATTCTATTTTTTTATTTTTATGTATATTTCCTTGTATTCATGCTGCTTATCTGCATAAGCTGTTGTATTTATTTCATGCGTTAAAACATAATCCTCTAGCTCGATTTTATTTTCGTCAGCATAATTTTTTATCTTTTCTATATATTTTTTATTCAACTTACTTCCCTCAGATGGTACAACCATACTCAAAGCATCAAATCCGTTTATTATTTTATCGTTATTTTTATTTTCTTCGTATATTCTTTCTTTACTTAGTCTACCCTCTTTTCTTTCTACATCATTTTCAAAAAGATCCTCTACTATCTGCCTTTCTATAGTATAGAATGTAGCCTTTTCAGTTAAATCATAGTTGTATTCCTTGATTACCGCACCTAGTACAAACTCTTCATTACTTATACTAGGTATATTTTTTAATACTAATTTCTGCGCACTACTCTCTTCTTCTGTTTCTTCAAAAAGAATATACGAAGTTTCAAAATGTTTCTTTTTAATACTCATATTTCCAGAAATTGCAGGTCCCATTGTGGAACATAGATAATCTAGCTTCTTTAAAAGCTGCTGTTCATATCTTATCCTGTTTCTACAATCTATTCTCTTTTTTTCAAATAGCTCAAGTGCCTTTTTTTCGTCGTTTTCGTTCATTATTGAGTACATGTCGGACACTGAGATATCTAGATTTCTATAAAAGATTATGTCTAATATCTCCAAAATATTGTACATATCGTACATTCTATACTTGTTGTTTGGGTTTATTTTTGGATGAATCATATCCTTTTTTTCATAAAATCTCAGTGTATCTACTGTTATGTTGAGAAGTTTTGAAACTTCAGATATGCTGTATGTCTTTTTCAAATTTTATCTTCCTTTCAAAATTAATCTTTATTTTATACATTATTAATTATATCAGTAGGAGAGAGTTTTTTCATCTTATTGCATACATATTTCGTTCCTATCTTTACACTCAAAATAGCGGTTATTATTATAAATAAGTATAATATCCACGGTGTAGATATATTCAACTTAATTGTAGATACCTCTATCAAGACTTTAGACATTAAAAATACAAAGATACTGCCTAAAACTACTCCTAATATAGCTGGAATAGCCACTCTATCTTCTATTTTCTTTGAAATAATCTCTTCTAATTGTTTATCATTTATTCCTATTGCCATAAGCACACCAAAATCAACACTTTGAGACATAATTTCGTATATAGATCCATTGATTGAGTTGAATATAGTTAGAATAATTGCAAATCCAGCTATTACGCTAAATATTATATTTATAGCACTTATATATGCCTCATTTTTATCTAACTCTTCTCTACAATCAACAAATATAAAGAATATATCTAAAAATCGTATATTTTCACTAGTTGCTTGCATTAAAGAAAATAACCCACTTGTATTAGACAAATTTGTTTTATTTAAATATATTATCTTTAAAATTAATATAAATAATAAATTTATTCCTAATCCCACCGATACAGAAAAGATAG
>UQCY01000165.1 GCA_900539645.1 uncultured Clostridium sp.
GTATTTTTACTTGATAGGTAAAATTTTGTTTAAATTTTGTATCTTTTGTAGTCTAATTCAACTAATCTTATTATTTTACTAATGCTAAAGTATCTCTAGCTATCATTAATTCTTCGTTAGTTGGTATTAATAACATTTTAACTTTAGAGTCTTCTGTAGATATTACAGTTTCTTTTCCTCTAACGTTGTTAGCTTCTGTGTCTAATTTCATTCCTAAGAATTCCATGTTAGAAGCTATTTCAGCTCTTATTCCTATTCCGTTTTCACCAACACCAGCTGTGAATACAACTGCATCTAATCCGTTCATTTCTGCTGCATAAGCACCTATGTATTTCTGAACTTTTTTAACGTAAGCATCTAAAGTAGCCTGAGCTAATTCATTTCCTTCGTTAGCTGCTGATTCTATATCTCTGAAGTCTGAAGATATACCAGTCATTCCGTATACACCAGATTCTTTGTTCATTAATTTATCAAGACCATCTGCGTCTAATCCTTCTTTTCTCATTAAGAATGGTAGTATAGCTGGGTCTATGTCACCACATCTAGTTCCCATTATTAAACCTTCAAGTGGAGTGAATCCCATAGAAGTATCTACACATTTTCCACCATCTACAGCTGCTATAGAAGCACCGTTTCCTAAGTGGCAAGTTACTATTTTAAGGTCTTTTATGTCTTTTCCTAGCATTTCTGCTGCTTTTTTAGATACGTAGTTGTGAGAAGTACCGTGGAATCCGTATCTTCTTACTCCGTATTTTGTGTATAATTCGTATGGAAGTCCATATAAGAATGATGATTTAGGCATTGTCTGATGGAATGCTGTATCAAATACACCTACCATTGGTACATCTGGTAATATTGCTCTACAAGCATCTATTCCCATTAAGTTTGCTGGGTTGTGTAGAGGAGCTAAGTCTATACATTCTTTTAAAGCTTCTTCTACTTCTGGTGTTATTAATGCTGAAGATGCGAATTTTTCTCCACCGTGAACAACTCTGTGACCTACTGCATCTATTTCTTTCATATCTTTAACTGCTCCAACTTTTTCGTCAGCAACAGCGTTTAATACAAGCTGTATAGCGTCTTTGTGGTCTTTCATTGGCTGTTCAACAACGTATTTGTCTGCTAAACCTTCTTTTTCGTGTTTAAGAACAGAACCTTCTATTCCTATTCTTTCTACTAAACCTTTACATAAAACTGATTCATTTTCCATATCTATTAACTGATATTTTAATGATGAACTACCGCAGTTTAAAACTAATATTTTCATTATTTATACCTCCAGAAATTTGTTGTCATTTTTTTGCTGCACTATTTCCCTCAATACTGCAACTTTTACTTATATAAAAACCGAATTAACATTACTAATATATCATTTTTTTGCGTAAATTTAAAGTCTTTTTCCTTTTTTATTTCATTCACTTGAGTTATACTTTTTTTATTAGAAGAATTTTTTTAAAAGGAGTTTAATTTTTTATGAATATAACTGGCTTAATAGTCGAATACAATCCATTTCACAACGGTCATATATATCACTTACAAAAATCTTTAGAAAAAACAAATGCAGACGCATCAATCGCTGTTATGAGTGGAAATTTTATACAAAGAGGAGAGCCTGCTCTATTTGATAAATTTTCAAGAGCAAAGGCTGCTGTTGAATCTGGTGTAGATTTGGTTGTAGAACTACCATCAATCTACGCATCTCAAAGTGCAGAGCTCTTTGCAAAAGGATCTATTACACTTTTAAACTCTCTAGGATGCGTCGATTCAATTTGCTTTGGAAGCGAGGAGGGAGATGTCGATATCTTATACCTAATTGCGGAAATACTTTGTTTAGAGCCTCAGGAATTTAAGGAAAAACTTTCTTATTATCTAGCTGAAGGTATGCTCTTCCCTACTGCTAGAAACAAAGCTTTATTTGATTATATAAATTCACTTAATTTTTCATTTGGGGATAACTTTAAAAATATAGATTTAACTGAGGAAAGGCTTAACGATATTTTGAGCTCTTCAAACAATATTTTAGGGATTGAATATATAAAGCAACTAATATCATTAAAAAGCGATATAAAACCTTTTACAATAGGAAGAATTCACTCTGAGTACAATTCAGAGGAGATATCTGGCAATATAAATTCTGCAACGGCTGTCAGAAAAAAACTTAATGAAATAATTTCTCATGTGGAAGCTAGTAATTCATCAGATGTCGATAGTTTAGTTGATGCAATAAAAAATTCTACAGATATAACCAACTCAATTCCAGAAACTACACTAAATATGATTACTTCAAATATAGAAAAAGGATTTTTCCCGATGTATCCAGAGTACTTCTTTGAAACACTTATTGCGACTATAATAAGAGATAAAAAAAATCTAGAATCATACTTTGACATTTCTGAGGGAATTGAAAACAAAATATTCAAATCGGCACTTGTAGCAAAAGATTACGACGAATTATTAAATTTGATAAAATCTAAAAGATACACAATGACTAGAATAAAAAGATGTTTAAACAACATCCTTTTAGGAATTACTAAAGACGATATGGAAACTGCTAAAAAAATAAATTACATTCCATACGTAAGAATACTGGCGTTCAACTCAAAAGGGCGAGAAATAATAAGAGAAATAAAAAAATCATCTGAAATAAAAATAATAAACAAATTCTCAGAAGTAGAACACTTCATGGACGATGAAGAATTTAAATCTCTAATCGAAAACGACATAAAATGTACGGACATGTACAACACAATTTACTACAAAAAAAATAGATCCCTACTAAAAGGATCTACAGACTACTTTATAAAACCGATATACGTAAGATAAACTTTATTACAATATATTTTTTACCGTATCATCAAATTTACAAACTAAGGGCAAGAGATATAACTGCTCGTATGCGACAATACTGCAAGCGCCCCACAACTGCTAAATGTGTTACTCTAACAATGTGGGGCGCTGAAGCCTGGAGCCAAGAGCAGTTATACTCTTGCCCTTTTACTTATAAATTTGATGTGCAATGTGGACATCTAGTCGCATCTATTGCTATTTCAGTTTTGCAGAACGGACATACTTTTGTAGTAGGTGCTGCCTGTTCTTCTTCCTCTTTTTTCTTAATAGCTAACTTAGCAGAAAAACCATTCATTAGCTTGATTATTGCAAATAGTACTGCAGCCATTATCAAGAAGTTGATAACCGCTGTTATGAAGCTTCCATAGTTTAGAGTAACATCTCCAACTATATTCCATTTTAAATCACTAAAGTTCATTCCTCCAAAAATACCAAGTATAGGGTTTATAATATCAGTTACAAAAGAATTAACTATTCCTGTAAATGCACCACCTATAATAATCCCTACTGCCATATCCATTACATTTCCGCGGCTGATGAATTCTTTAAATTCCTTTAAAATCTGCTTCATATCAATTCTCCCTCTTCTTTTATTATATTTTTATATTATTTTTTTATAAAGTTAGCTTCGTTACCTAAAGAAATAGTCTGTTTTTCAGTTTCTTCCCCATTCTTATACTCAAACACAAGTTTATGCTGATTTAATAATTTTTTTATACCCGCATTATCAAGACCTTTAGTATATAGTATAAAGTCCTCATCATATCTATACACTCTGTCTATATCATTTTCACTAGATGTAGCATTTCCTGAAACATATCTCTGTATTGAATCTACAGTACCACATTTTCCTTTGAATGTAGGTATAGTCATCTTCATATCAGAATATTTATCGCTGTAGTTAGTATATACTGATATATTAACAACCTTAAACTCATCTCTGTTTATATTTCTACCTAACTGTTCGATTTCTATACTTTTAAATTCTTCTATGTTAGGTGTTGCAACATCCACCTCAACCTGTATATTAGGGTCTTTTGCTTCTTCATCAGTTTTTTTACATCCTGTCATTAAAACAGAAGAAAATACAACTGTAGAAGCAAGTAAAAGTGCTAATAGCTTCTTTTTCATTTTCTTAACCTCCAACAAATCTTTTTTATCAATTCTATTTAAATATTATAACATAAAAATTTTATTTGTATTGCTTATAGACAAATTTTTTATAAACTATCCATATTTATTAACAAAAAAGAGGCTAATG
>UQCY01000166.1 GCA_900539645.1 uncultured Clostridium sp.
GTTATTTATAATATATTAGTAACAATGACAGCTCTTACAGCATTACTACCATATGGATTACTTTTAATATCTTATATAAAAATAAGAAAAGAATCTAAAGATGATAACTATGATGGTTATGTTATGGCAAAGAGCAATAAAGTTTGTATAGGAATAGGATATGAAACACTATTCTTATGTGTATTAGGTATATTATTCTCTTGTGCACCAGTTATGGGCTCACTTAGAGAAAATATAATATATGAATTAGAAATGATAGGCGGCGGTTTAATAGTAATAATGTCTGGTCTTTACTTATGGAACAGATATATAAAAAAAAAAATAAATAATAATAAATAGGTTAGTCGTCTAAAATCAAGGAGGAAATATAAAATGGGTGTTGAATGCAAAGAAAGAATAATTCTAACTGAACAGCCTTACAAATTTAATGCTGTTGAAAATGAATGGATAACATTAAAAGATGGTACAAAATTATCTTCAAGAATATGGTTCCCAGAAACTGATGAACCATTACCAGCAATACTAGAATATATTCCTTATAGAAAAACTGATGGAACAAGAATGAGAGATGAACCTATGCATGGATATTTTGCAGGACATGGTTACGTTGTTGTTCGTGTAGATATGAGAGGTACAGGAGAATCTGATGGTCTTTTAAGAGATGAATACATCAAACAGGAACAGGACGATGCTCTTGAAGTAATAGATTGGATAAGCAAACAGCCTTGGTGCGATGGAAATGTAGGTATGATGGGTAAATCATGGGGAGGATTCAACTCTTTACAGGTAGCTGCAAGACAGCCAGAAGCATTAAGAGCAGTTATAACAGTTGGATTTACAGATGATAGATTTAATCAGGATATACACTACAAAGGCGGATGTTTATTAAATGACAACTTCTGGTGGGGATGTATAATGCTTGCATACCAGGCTAGACCACTTGATCCACATATAGTTGGAGATGCATGGAAAGATGCTTGGATAAATAGATTAGATCAGATGCCTTTATGGATGGCTAACTGGTTAGAACACCAGACTAGAGATGAATACTGGAAACATGGATCAGTTTGTGAAGATTACTCAGCAATAAAAGTACCAGTAATGGCAATAGATGGTTGGGCAGACTCTTACACAAATACAGTAATGACATTAATGAACGGATTAAGCGTTCCAAGAAAAGGTATAATAGGACCTTGGGCACACGTTTATGCTCATGATGGTGTACCAGGACCAGCTATGGGATTCTTACAGGAAGCTACAAAATGGTGGGATAAATGGTTAAAGAAAATAGACAATGATGCTCTTGATTGCCCACAGATACAGGCATGGTTAGAAGAAAGTATGTTACCAGAAGCTAAACATCCAGTTAGTGAAGGTAGATGGGTTGGTCTAGATTCTTGGCCAAGTAAAGATGTAAACGACAAAGTAATGTCATTTACTCATGGTAAATTAATGGAAACAGCAAATGAAAATAAAGAAGAAGTAGTACTTCAGACTCCACAGAACCACGGTCTTCTTGCTGGTGAATGGATGGGTGCAGGTGTACTTGGTGAAAGCCCAGCTGACCAGAGAGTTGATGATGGTATGGCAATGGTATTCGAAACAGATGTATTAGAAGAAGCAATAGAAATATTAGGATACCCAAGATTCGAAGTTGAATTAACAAGTGATAAACCAAAAGCAATGTTATTTGCACAGTTATCAGATGTAGCACCAAACGGAGCTGTTACTAGAGTTTCTTATGGTGTAATGAACTTAACTCACTTAGAAGGACATGACAAAGTTGTAGAATTAGTTCCAGGACAGAAAACTAAAGCATTTGTAAACTTAGACTGCTGTGGACATAATTTCCCAGCTGGACATAGAATAAGAGTATCTCTTGCTACTACATTCTGGCCTATGTTCTGGCCTATGCCTGAAGACGCAGCTCTTACTTTATCATTAGATACTGCTAAATTCAGTTTACCAGTATTTACAGGAAAAGACTGTGAAGGACCTAATATGCAGCCAGAATCAGCACCATTAACTCCAGCTACATTCTTAACAGAAGGTAGAGTTGATAGATCAGTATACTACGATATATTAACAGATACTTGGACTTGTGTAACTGACGGTGTTGGTGGAGTATTTGGTGAAGGTATATACAGATTTGATGATGTAGATGTTACAGTTGAACACAACTTAAAGAGAGAACTTAACTTAACAAATGGAGATCCATTATCAGCTGAATACACTATAACTCAGAATATGAGATTAGGAAGAGAAGGCTGGTGGACAAACTCTGATATAGTTGTAACTCAGACTGCTGACGAAGAATACTTCTACTTAAAAGGATACATGGATGTAACTGCAAATGAAGAAAAAGCATTCCACAAAGTTTGGGATCAGAAAATAAAACGTTTCGGAATGTAATTATATTCTATAAAAATAAGATATAAAAAATCTAATAAAAAAATCGCCTATTGTAAGCTAGGCGATTTTTTTATTTGGTTATCTAAAAAATATAGTTAAATAAAAAAATGTATAAAAAAAGAGATAGTTTTAAAAGGCTATCTCAATAAAATTCATAGCAATAAAATGAAAATGAAATTGACACTCGGTTATATTTATAGTAACATACTTTCAATTAAATAAAAAGTCTGTAAATTCACGAAAATATAAGTTATTATATATATAAGCTAAAAAAACATATATCAAACATAAAATATAAAAATACTTAGGGAAAACGATATATGTTAGCGAAGGGAGAGAGTTTTATGAGAGTTACAGTAACTGGAAAACATGTTAAATTAACAGATGGAATAAAAGGGTATACAGAAGATAAATTAAAAAAACTTGGAAAATACCTAGATGAAGATACAGAAGTTAAAGTAACTGTTAGCGCTGGGAAAAATAGACAGAAGGTAGAAGTTATGATACCTAATGTAAATGGACACACAATAAGAGTGGAAGAAGAACAGGATAATTTATATCCTGCAATAGATTTAGTTTGCGATAAGTTAAACAGACAAATCGTAAAATATAAAGATAAATTTAAAACTAGAGTACCAGGCAACTTCTCTATAAGATATGAAGGAATAGAAGAATTGGCTCAGGAATTAGATTACGAAGTTGAAGAACCAGAAGTAGTAATAGAAAGAAGAAAAAAATTCAATTTAAAACCTATGAGTGTAGAAGAAGCTATACTACAGATGAACTTAACAGACCATGATTTCTATATGTTTAAAGATCGGGAAAGCTTCGAAATATGCTTAGTATATAAGAGAAAAGAAGGCGGATATGGATTAATAGAACAGGAAGTTTAAATTCTATAAAGCCATAAATAGATAGTATATAAAATGTAAACAAGGGAGTTGTCAATTGACGACTCCTTTTTTAAAATATAATTATAAAAATGTTTAATAGATAGTAAATTTGGGTAAACATATATTATATAAATTTTAAGGAGGAAACAAATTATGGATATGAAAGTTTTACAGAACTTATCTTATGGACTTTATACAATAGGGACATTAAAATACGGAAGAAAAGTTGGATGTGTTGTAAACACAGTATTCCAGGTTTCTGCGGATCCGGCACTAATATGTATAAGTATGAACAAAGATAACTTTACACATGATTGTATAAAAGAAGAAGGAAGATTTAGTGTATCTATACTATCAGAAGATACAGATCCAGCTATAATAAGAGCATTTGGTTTCCAGTCATCAGAAAAAAATGATAAATACGATGGTTTCAAATATGATTATGTAGATAAAATGCCAGTAATGATTCAGGATATAAGTGGATATTTAATATGTGAAGTTGTATCATTTACAGATGCAGAAACACATTCTTTAATACTTGCAAAAGTAACAAACACAGGATTTATAGGAAATCACAAACCTATGACTTATGATTATTATCATAAAGTAATAAAAGGTAAAGCACCAAAGAATGCTCCTACATATATTGAAGAGGAAGTTAAAAAAGAAGAATCTCCTAAAGCAGAAGGAAAAGTAAGCTACTACTGTGATGTATGCGGATATGTATATGAAGGTGATATAACAAAAGAACCAGACGACTATAAATGTCCATTATGCCAT
>UQCY01000167.1 GCA_900539645.1 uncultured Clostridium sp.
AGTATAAACTAAATACTAGACCAAGAAAATGTTTAGGGTTTAAAACACCCTTCGATATATTTTATGATAAACTGTTGCACTTAGCTTGACAATTCGCCTTTTAAATAATGATTTAAATTTCATGCCAAAACCTCTTTTTTATTATAAAATTATTAATCTTACTATCATATTTTATGATGTATATTTTTTTATTTTAATATAATTACAAAATAGGATGTCTCAAAACAAAACACCCTATTTTTAATGATTATTTATTTTTTTCTTCTTCAAAATATGGATTTGGTACACTTACTATTATTATTTTTGTAACCTTATTAGTTTTATTTAATAATGAGTGATTCTGATTGACTATTTTACTGTCTTCTCCATTTTTTAACATTACTTTATTCTTATATGAATAGTGTATTGAATCTCCTGGATATAGGTCTACCTCTGATTCAGCCATCTTTAGAGTTAATATACCTTCTAGAACATATATAAATTCCTCTCCAGAGTAATTAAAGCCATCGCTTTCTGCAGTCCCAGGAAGTATCTCTATTAATTTTGGAAACATTATTTTGTCAGTCAGATTAGAAGATAGATGATAGTTTATATATTTACCATCTGTTATCTCAAATACTTCTTTTTCATAACTTCTTATAACGGTTTTTTTGTGTTCTTTTGGTTTCATAAAGAAGTAAGTTAAATCTACTTCTAATACATCAGCAATTTTTTCAAGTGAGTCTGTAGCTACACTTGTAAGACCTCTTTCTAGCTGCGATAAAAATCCTATTGATAGATTAGTTTTTTCGCTCATATCTTTAAGAGTCATCTGTTTCTGTGTTCTGAGTCTTTTTATTTTAGCACCTATATTTTTATTCATTAAGCTCACCCCTACAGATTTATTTTTTATATACTATAGTGCCACATATTTTTATGTAGACAAAAAATTTAGAAAATTCTTATGTGCTTTATTTTTTAAGAATTTTTCTTTATACCTTTATTGTATATTTTTTTCTGATAAAAAACAATCTATTATCAGAATAATTTTTGTATACATTCAATTTTTATCTTTAAGGGTATATTTTTTTATTTTAACAGTTTGAAAAGTGTTTTCTCTTTTATTATTATGAAGATTATTTTCTTGATTTAAAATTAATTATAGTATAAATTTTGTTTTTATATTAGTATTATTAAAATTTTTAATAACTTTTATTTATAGAAAGAAACCCTACAGATTTATTATTCATTTTAATCTGTAGGGCTTTATTATTTACTATTGAGTTTTTCTAATATCTTTATGGTTTAATCTGGTTTACTTTATTAGAAAGCTGGTATTATAGCTCCGTTGAATTTTTCTTCTATGAATGTTTTTACTTCATCACTATTTAAAGCTTCTGATAATACTTTTATTTTTTCGCTGTCTTTGTTGTCTTCTCTACAAGCTAATATATTAACGTATGGAGAATCTGCTTCTTCTAGTGCTATAGCATCTTTAGTTGGGTTAAGATCTGCTTCTAAAGCATAGTTAGAGTTTATAACTGCTGCATCTACATCTGCTAAAGCTGTTGGTAACTGTTCTGCATTCATATCTATTACTTCTATATTTTTAGGATTTTCTGTTATATCTACTTTTGTAACTAATTCTTTGTCTGCTAATTTTATTATTCCATTTTTAGCTAATAATTCTAGTGCTCTTGATCCATTTGTTGGGTCATTAGGTATAGCTACTTTTGCTCCATCTGGTAAATCAGCTAAAGATTTTAAATCATTTGAGTATACACCCATTGGTTCTATATGAACTTTTGCTGTATATGTTAATTTATATCCTTTTTCTTTAACTGTTTCTTCTAAGTATGGTATATGCTGGAAGTAGTTAGCATCTAATGAACCTTCATCTAGTGCTGTATTTGGTAGTACATAGTCACTGAATTCCTGTACTTCTAATTCATATCCTTCTTTTTCAAGTATTGGTTTTACTGCTTCATTAAGAATTACTGCATGTGGGTTAGCTGTTGCTCCTACTACTATTTTTTTATCGTCTTCTGCCGATTTTGATCCACATCCTACTACTGATAATGCTATTACTGATGCTATTGCTACTGATAATAATTTTTTTAATTTCATTGTTTTGTCCTCCTAAACTGTAGTTCTTTACCTTATGATTTTTATAATTACTGATTATTTTCAGTTTGATGTATATCCTTAGGTTCTGCAGCTACCTAAGGATTTTTTATAATCTCGAATACCTCGAGTTATAGGCTATTGCTTTAAATTTTATTTTTTCTATATTTTAAATCTATTTATCCTAGTTTTATTATATTTTTATGTTTTATTATTTTAGTTTTTTGTATATTACATTTCCTAATGACTGTATTATCTGTACTAATATTGCAAGAGCTACTACTGTGTATAACATTACGTTATCATCAAAGCTCTGGTATCCATAAACTATAGCTACTTTACCAAATCCTCCAGCTCCAACTGCTCCTGCCATTGCTGTACAACCAAGTATTGATATTATTGAAAGTGTTATACCTGATATTATTGAAGGCATTGCTTCTTTCACCATAACCTTCCATATTATCTGAGATTTTGTTGCTCCAAATGATCTTGCTGCTTCTATAAGTCCTTCATCAACTTCATTTAAAGCACTTTCTATTACTCTAGCTATAAATGGTGCTGAACCGATTGTTATTGGAACTATAGCTGCTGTTTCTCCTATACTTGTTCCAACTATTAATCTAGTTAAAGGTATCATTGCTATCATTAATATAATGAATGGGAAACTTCTTAAAATATTTACTATAAATCCTACTATTGAGTTTACTGTTTTGTTTGGGCTTAGCCCGTTTGGTTTTGTAAGTACTAGTATAACTGCCATCACAAATCCTATGATTGTTGCTAATACTGTAGGAACCAATGTCATGTATATTGTTTCCCCTAATGCTCCAAGGAATAATTTACTTAAGAAATCGCTAATTGACATTTTCTATTTCCTCCCATCTTATATCTTTATCAGTTAAGAATTTTTTAACTGCCTCTCCATTTTCATCTGGCACGTTTATTATTAAAGATCCAAGTACATCGTCTTTGAATTTTTCAAGTCTACCAAATACTATAGATACGTCTATGTCTAATTCCCTAGCCATACTTGTTATTATTGAATCGTTTGATATGTCTTTAGGGAATAATATTTTTACGTTTGTTCCCTCTGGAAGAACTATATTTTCTTCTCCAAGTAATTTTCTAAGGCCTGCTGTATTTTTTAGGAATATTTCTTCTGTTTCTCCTACTTCTAATACCTGTCCATTTTCCATTATTGCTATTCTTCCACATATCTGTTTTATAACTTCCATCTGATGAGTTACAACTACTACTGTTATTCCCATCTTTTTGTTTATATCTTCTATTAAAGTAAGGATTGATTTAGTTGTATTTGGGTCAAGTGCTGATGTTGCCTCGTCACATAATAGAACTTTTGGATTAAGTGCTAATGCTCTTGCTATTGCAACTCTCTGTTTCTGACCACCGGATAAGTTTCTAGGTTTATCATTTCTTCTTTCCTTTAACCCTACTAATTCTAAAAGCTCCATTACTCTTTTTTCTTTTTCTGCTTTTGAGTATCCAAAGCATTCTAGAGGAAGTGCTACATTTTCAAATACTGTTTTTCTTTCTAGTAGTGAGAAATGCTGGAATATCATTCCTAAGTCTTTTCTTAACTCTCTCATTTCTTTTTCGTTAAGGTCTTTAACCTCTTTGCCATCTACTTTTACGCTACCTTCCTGATATGGTTCAAGTCCATTCATACATCTTAATATTGTAGATTTTCCTGCACCACTGTGTCCTATGATACCAAAAATCTCACCTTCATTTATCTCAATATTCACATCTTTCAGAACTTGCTTTTCCCCAAAGAATTTATTAACATTCTTTACTGAAATCATACTATCTTCCTTCCTTTCCTTGCTTCCATCTCATCAATAAATCTAAAAAAAGCCCGAGTATAAAACTCGGGCATTACTGTACGGATTTATACTCATCTATCAACTGATTATTACTAGTTGCAGGATTTAGCACCGCTGTATATATTTATACCGGTTGC
>UQCY01000168.1 GCA_900539645.1 uncultured Clostridium sp.
TCATTGTAAACCCTACCGGGGTCGAGATTCAATACTAAATAAGTTAACAGAGCGTGATATGTGAAAGGGGGAGAGTAAAATGTATAAATCTTGGAGTGTAGAAGATATAAGAAAAGAAATGAAAAAAATGGATAGAATTCTTGGTAAAAAGGGATCTGAGCTTCCAATAAAAATAAATCCGAGAATGACAAGAAGTCTTGGAATGTATAAATTTAAGATAGAAGACAAGAAAATAGTACCAGTTTGTTTTGAATTTTCAACAAAGACGGTATCTGGAGAGTACGATGAAAAGACTGTAATAGGGATAATTAGGCATGAATACGCACATTATGCAGCTAATGAAATTCACAAAGAAGCTTGTGGACACGATAGAAGATTTAAAAATATATGTGAATTAGTAGGAGCTCCAGGAAAAGCTGTAATGAGAAAAAATGGAGATAAAGTGTGTTAAAACGAACTTATGTTTGAAAAAAACTCCTACAATTAGTATAATTAATCTTATATGCAGTGAAAATATAAATAGAAAACAAAAATATAGATTTATAACATAGGAGGTGAAAAAGTGGAGAGAATAGAAGGATTAATAACAGATATAGTTTTTCAAAATGAAGATAATGGATATACAATAGCAAAGCTTACTAATGAAGATGGAGAAATTTCTGTGGTGGGATGTATGCCAACCCTTTCTGTAGGCGAGACAGTTGAAGTTGAAGGTAAATGGGGACGACACAAGGTGTACGGAAACCAGTTTGAAGTCAGCAATTTTGTACCTGTTACACCGACATCTATAGAGGGCATTAGGGTATACCTAGCATCTGGAATGATTAAGGGTATAGGAGAAAAAATGGCAAACAAAATAATTGATAGATTTGGCGTAGATACGTTGGATGTTATTCAAAATGCTCCAGAAAGACTTCAGGAAATAGATGGAATAGGAAAGAAAAAAGTTGCTCAGATTGTAGAAAGCTATGAAGAAGATAGAGAACTTAGAAAAATAATTCTTGAATTAGCTCCATTTGGAATAACTCCAAACCTATGTTTAAAGATATATAAAAAATACAACAATAGAGCTATGAAACTAATAAAATCAAACCCGTATAGACTTGCAGAAGATATAAGGGGGATAGGCTTTAAAATAGCAGATAACCTAGCTCAAAAGATAGGTATAGAAAGAGATTCTAAAGACAGAATTAGCCAGGGAATAATCTATGTCTTAAAAAAAGCTCTTGGAGAGGGACATACATTTTTACCAGAAATTGATGTTGAAAGAGAAGCCGTTAAGCTTCTCGGTGTAGAGGTCGAAAAAATAACTGAATGCCTATTAGATTTAGCATATGCTCAGAAAGTTAAACTAGATAAGATAGGAGATAATTTGCTTGTATATCTAATGAACTATTATCTAGCAGAAAATGGTGTGTGCAAGAAGCTTATAGAGCTTGCAACTTTTGACTTTAAAAAGGATAAAAAAATAGATATAGATGCAGAAATAGAAGCTGTAGAAAAGGCTGAAGGTATAAAGTTAGCTAATAGACAGAGAGAAGCTGTTACAGAGGCTTTACAGAGCGGTGTAAGTGTTATCACAGGTGGACCAGGTACAGGGAAAACAACTACAATCAATACAATTATAAAGATATTTAGACGCCAGAAGAAAGAGGTAGTACTTGCAGCGCCAACAGGACGTGCAGCCAAGAGGATGAGTGAAACATCTAATGAAGAAGCTAAGACTATTCACAGACTTCTTGAAATGGGATACTCTACAGATGACGATTTAGTATTCTTTAAGAATGAAGAGGAGCCTATAAAAGCAGATGTAATAATTGTAGACGAAGCATCTATGATAGATATACTTCTAATGTTTAGCCTTGTAAATGCTATAAAACCAGGGACTAGATTTATAATAGTGGGAGATAGTGACCAGCTTCCATCAGTAGGCGCAGGAAATGTACTTAGGGACATAATAGACTCTCAGGTTATCAAAGTTGTAAGACTTGACGAGATATTTAGACAAGCTCAGGAGAGTATGATAATAGTCAATGCACATAAGATAAATAACGGAGAAGCTCCATATCTAAACGCAAAAAATAAGGACTTTTTCTTCTTAAATGCAGCGACAAATGAGGAGATAATGAGCACTATTATAGGACTTGTAGAAACAAGACTTCCTAAATTCTATAAGGTCGATCCACTTGAAGATATACAGATATTAAGCCCTATGAGAAAAGGTGATATAGGGGTTACAAATATGAACATAATTCTGCAGAGATACCTAAACCCGCCATCAGAAAGAAAGGTCGAGGTTACTTTAAACAAGAGGATATTTAGAATAGGTGATAAGGTAATGCAGATAAA
Source organism: uncultured Clostridium sp. (assembly GCA_900539645.1). GTDB lineage: Bacteria > Bacillota > Clostridia > Peptostreptococcales > Peptostreptococcaceae > Peptacetobacter. The sequence continues at coordinate 2,350 of UQCY01000168.1, forward strand.
AAACAACTATACAAAAAGTTGGAAAAATGAGGACGAAACAGAAAACGGAGAGGGTATATATAACGGAGATATTGGATATATTTACTATATAGACAAGAATAAAAAAATTATCTACGTTATGTTTGAAGGTTCAAGAATAGTTGAATACAATTTTGAAGAACTAGACGAGCTCGACCACAGTTTCTGTACTACAATACACAAAAGTCAGGGTAGTGAATTCCCAGTGGTAGTAATACCAATAGCTTGGGCACCGCCTATGCTATTATCTAGAAACCTACTTTATACAGCTATAACAAGAGCTAAAAAGCTTGTTGTATTAGTTGGAGATGTTAGATACTTAAAACAGATGATTCAAAATAATAGAGTGAACGCTAGATATTCAAACCTAGCCTTCAAGCTTAACCGGATAAAAAGAGAGGGCGTGCTAGTTTAATTGAATTATCTATCATTGATTATGGATTTTTTCTTTCCAAAAAATATAACCTGTTTAATATGTCAAAAGCCTATAGATCCAAACAACACATATTCTCTTTGTAAGGATTGCTTTGAAGAGATGATATTTATCAAAGAAGAGTGTCCTAAATGTGGAAAACCTGTGATAAATAGGATAAATTTTGAAAAGTGCGATGACGAAGAGGATAAATTTACAGATGAGGATATTAAGGAAATAGAGGATAACTGTATAATTTTGACGGGAAATAGTGAGTCGCAAGGTACAGTGAATTTGGAAATTGATGACGATGAGGAGTATATTCTAGAAAAATTTAAAGACTATAGAGAGGGATATGGCAAAGTAGAAGAAAAAAAGATAGAATACACGAGATGTAAATTTTGTGAGAATAAGAATTTCTACTTTGATAGAGCTATATCCTGCATAGAGTATTGTGATAAAAGTAAGGTATTAGTGCTTTCGTTGAAGTACTATGGAAACACATATATGTCAAGATATATTGCCCAGGTAATGAAGGATAAGCTAGAATTTGAGCAGCTTTCTGCAGATTATATAATCCCAGTACCTCTACATAAAAAGAGAATGAGAACTAGAGGATTTAATCAAGCTGAAAAAATAGCTAGATATCTATCAAAATACACTGAAATACCCATAATCGACTGCGTAGAGAGAAATAGAAATACGAAAAGACTTTACGCACTCAATAAATTTCAACGAGAAAAGGAATTAAAAAATGCCTTTGAAGTTAAAGCTGGCAGCGAGGAAATAAAAGGCAAAAGAGTGATTCTAATAGATGATATATTTACTACTGGAACTACTGTAAATGAGATTTCTAAAAAATTAAAGATATACGGCGTCGATGAGATAATTGTTTTGACATTCTTGACGAGAAATATAGATTAAACTTAGGAAATATTTACTAGAATTGAGAAAAATATTGACGAGTTAAGATAAATATATTAAAATATGTAAAGATGTTCAGGTCTGTGGTTGAAAGTCCAGGCCAGTCGCAGGCAAAGGGATCCACGTAAGCTAGTCCTAAAAGCGGGGCAGTGATCATAGTGCGGCCTAGAAGTAAGACCTACCGATATTCAAAAATAAATTCCAATCGAGAGAGAGTAGTAGTGATGCGAACCAGAGCGAACCCTCCAGTAGGCGAGTGTGGGGGTAAAGACCAGGTCAGCTGAATATCTAAAAAAAGAGATGAAGCAAATGCCAATGTCATTAAGTTAGTAGAAAAACATAAAGACCTCAATATTAGAAATAATATG
>UQCY01000169.1 GCA_900539645.1 uncultured Clostridium sp.
TAGAGAGTTTTACGGTGAAAAAATGTCTACTCTATTGACAAATTAAGCGAAAAGACATATATTATAAATATATGTTTAAAATTTAAAGTTTTAATTTAATTAACAAAGGCTGAGAAGAAAAGAGTAAGATTTATGGGATTTTCAGAGAGCTCCAGGTTGGTGTGATGGAGTAGTTTTGTATATCTGAAGTACATTTTGGAGCCGCTTGCCTGAAATAATAGTAGGGTTTGACGATTTGCATACGTTATAATGCAGTGTCTATTATTTTGACACACTGAGTCGGATATCGCGAGGTATCTGAGAACTAAGGTGGTAACACGAGAGATATCTCCCGTCCTTTTTATTAGGGCGGGAGTTTTTTTGATTAAAAAATTTTTAGGAGGAAAAGTTATGAGTATATCTAAATTATCTGTAGATGAACAGATGAAGATCGTAATGAAAGGTGTAGACAGTCTTATAGATGAAAAAGACCTTAAAGAAAAATTAACTAAAGCACAGAAAGAAGACAAACCATTAGTAGTAAAATTAGGTCTTGACCCAAGTGCTCCGGATATCCATTTAGGACATACAGTTGTTCTTAGAAAAATGAAACAGCTTCAGGACTTAGGACATCAGGTAGTAATAATAATAGGGGACTTCACAGGTAAAATAGGTGACCCAACAGGAAAATCTAAAACAAGAAAAGCATTAACTACTGAACAGGTTCTTGAAAATGCAAAAACTTATCAGGAACAGATATTCAAAGTATTAGATAAAGACAAAACTATAGTAAGATACAACAGCGAATGGTTAGGAAAATTAAACTTTGAAGAAGTTATAAAACTAGCTGCTACAATAACTGTAGCAAGAATGCTTGAAAGAGAAGACTTCAAGAAAAGATACGAAGGACAGATGCCAATATCAGTTCACGAATTCTTCTATCCTTTAATGCAGGCATACGACTCTATAGCAATAGATGCAGACATAGAGCTTGGTGGTACTGACCAGAGATTCAACCTTTTAATGGGTAGATCACTTCAGAGAGAATTCGATAAAGAATCACAGGTAGTTATAATGATGCCTTTACTAGAAGGTCTTGACGGTGTAAACAAAATGTCTAAATCATTAGGAAACTACATAGGAATAGATGAAGAAGCTGGACTTATGTACCAGAAAGCTATGGAAATACCAGATGAATTAATAATAAAATACTACAACTTAGTAACAGACGTTCATCCTGATGCTGTAGCTGAAATAGAAGCTAAATTAGAAGGTGGAGCTAACCCAAGAGATATAAAAATGGAATTAGCTAAAGAAATAGTTACTCTATACCATGGAGAAGAAAAAGCTCAGGAAGCTGAAAACAGATTCAAGAGCGTATTCCAGAAAGGTAATATACCAGATGATATATTAACAGTTGAAGCTAATGCAGCTGACTTAGATATAGCTGGTATAGCTGTTGAAAACAAATTAGTTCCAAGTAAGAGTGAAATAAGAAGACTTGCTAAACAGGGTGGAGTAAAAGTTAACGGAGAAAAAGTTAACGACTTAAACGCTGTTGAAGCAAATGGAGAACTAGTTATACAGATAGGTAAAAAGAAATTCATAAAAATAGTTGTAAAATAAAAATAACAAAATAAATAAAGCAAACAAAAAACCCCCAGTTTTTCTGGGGGTTAATTTTTTATTATTGAACTTCTGGAGCTGTAAGTAAAGTAATTCCACTATTTTTTATTTTTTCTACAAAATCTGGATTATCTAAGAATCTTTCTTTTACATTTATATCGTTAGCTTTGTATATTCTTGATTCTATTTCTGCCATATATGCTGCAAATTCAAGTGGTGAATCAAATAATTCTTCATTTTCAGCATAGTACTGAGTAAGTTCTTTTCTTGTTCCAAGATCTGATAAGTAAAGAAGTTTTAATTCTTTTTTGCTTAGGTTTTCATCAGTATTTCCACAAGCAAATCTTACATCTTCAGCTGGAAGGTTAAGGAATACATCATTATATATTGTATCGTTTTTTATTATACTGTAGTTAAAGTCAGATATTTTTTTATCAGAGAATATATTGTAGTTATATATCATACAGACCATTAAATATTTGTCAAATAAATCAGGGTATTCTTCTGAGTTTTCAATAACAAAGTTTTCTATATCCTTTAAATAGTCGAAGTATACTCTTTTTAATAAGTCCTGTTTAGTTTTAAAGTAATATGTAAAGTTACCAAGAGTTATGTTTGTATTATCACATATTTCCTGGATAGTTGTCTTAGAATATCCTTTAGTGTAGAATAATTTTTTTGACTCTTCTACTATGTAATTACAAGTATTAAGTCCTTTTTTATATCTGTTCATAAAATCCTCCTAAAGATTAATTAAATCTCATTTATTTTAAATTTTGGTATAATTATAGCAAAAGGGTATGAAATTAAAGCGAATAAATTATAAAAAAACAGTGACTTCAAATATCTAAAGATTTAAAAATATAAATGGATTTAAAGGCAAATAGATAAAACAAAACTAGAAAATGTATTTACAAAATATTTTTTTTATATTAAGCTATAAACTGGATATATTTATTCTTACCGTTCTTTAAGAATAAATAAAAATTAGTATTAGTTTAATATTAATTTTTATTTTAATATTATAAATTTGGAGGGAGTCTATGAAAAAATACATAGGGGAAATAGGTCTTTTTATAGTAGCTATAATTTGGGGAGGCGGATTTGTCGCAACTCAGGCTGCATTAGATGGTGGGCTTACCACATCACAGATAATGACACTAAGATTTTTTATATCAGCCGTGTTAATGACAGTTATATTCTTTAAACAGATAAAGAATAATTTATCTATGGGGACAATTAAAGTTGGAGTTATACTGGGAGTTTGTTTATTCTTAGGATTTTTCCTACAGACATTAGGATTAAATTATACAACTCCATCAAAAAATGCATTTATAACATCAGTAAATGTTGTAATAGTTCCATTTATAGGATTATTACTTTATAGAAGAAAAATCGATAAATTTGGTATGGCAAGTAGTTTTATGGCAATAGTAGGTATAGCAGTTTTATCTCTTAGTGCGGATTTTACAGTTAACTTAGGAGATGTTCTTACATTATTATGTGCGTTTGGATTTGCATTCCAGATATTCTTTACTAGTGAATTTGTTAAGAATCATAATGCAGTAGCATTAACTGCTATTCAGTTCTTTACAGCATTTGTACTATCTTTTATAGCTCAGATATTTATGGGAGAATTAAGTATTCACTCAACTGCATCTGGATATATGGGAATACTATACCTAGCTGTGTTCAGTACAACAGTATGTTTCCTACTTCAGACAATATGTTCAAAGATGGTAGACGGAACAAGAGTTGCGATAATTCTTTCTACAGAGGCTGTATTTGGAACAATATTATCTATAATAATACTTGGAGAACCAGTAACATTTAGAATGATCATAGGTAGTTTAATAATATTTGCATCAGTAATAACAGCTGAAACAAAATTATCATTCTTACCGTTTTTTAAAAATAAACAATAAAATTTAAAAAAATATAAATTAAATGTTTAGAAGAATTAAGCTAGGGTATAATTATTACCGTAGTAAAGAAAACCTGTTAGACTTAACAAAAATAACATTTTATTTACATTGCTATTATTTAAAATATAAAAGATAAAATAGTATATTAAAAAGAAAAATAATAAAAAAATGTTTTAAAGATTTAAGTCAGGGTATATAATAGACATAGGGTTGGAAACAACTGATTATCAAATAAAAAATAATTAAACTAACTTTAGGGAGGAATTCTAAAATGAAAAAATGGGTTTGTACAGTATGCGGATATATACACGAAGGAGAAACTGCACCAGCAGAATGTCCAGTATGTAAAGTAGGAGCAGATAAATTTGAAGAAATGGCCGGAGATAGAGTTTGGGCTGATGAACATAGAATAGGTGTTGCTCAGGGTGTTGATGAAGAAATAGTTGAAGGATTAAGAGCAAACTTCACTGGTGAATGTACAGAAGTTGGTATGTACTTAGCAATGTCAAGACAGGCAGATA
>UQCY01000170.1 GCA_900539645.1 uncultured Clostridium sp.
TAGAAAATAATTTTTCGGAAATTTGTTCTATTGTTAAGAATGAAGTTATAAAAGAGGATAAAAATAATTTAAAGGTTATATCTAATAGAATTGAAAATAGTATATCTAATAAAATAGATATTGAAAAATATAGATTAGATACTGCATCTGTGAATATGGTTAATAGTATGGAACAGATTATGAGCAGTAAGAGAGAAAATATGAGAAATACAGGAGCTTTACTACATAGCTTAAGTCCATTAGCTACGATAGATAGAGGATACTGTATGGTACAAAAAGAAGGAAAAACAGTCAACAGTACAGAAGACATAAATGTTGGTGAGTCTTTGAGTATTATGATGAGCGATGGAAATGCAGACTGTACTGTAAATTCTATAGAAAAGAAATAATTTAAATTGAGAGGTAATCCGATGAGCAATATAGAAAATATGACTTATGAACAAGCGTATTCAAGATTAGAGGAAGTTTTAAGAGCCTTAGAGGATAAGAGTACAGGGCTTGATAAATCACTTGAGATGTACGAAGAAGGAATAGCTTTATATAGAAGATGCAAGGCGCTTTTAGATGAGGCTGAAATGAAAGTTAAAAAGTTCAATGAATTAGGATTAGAAGAAGATTTTGAAAAATAGTTTGTTTAGGAGGAAAGAAAAATGGACTTTAAAGAAGAATTAAAAATAAGAGCTAATTATGCTGAAGAAATTATTAAAAAGTATATGCCAGAGGAAGTTGGTTATCAGAAAACTATAATGGAAGCTATGAACTATAGTTTAAGTTCAGGTGGAAAGAGATTAAGACCAGTTCTTACTCTTGAGGCTTGTAGAATAGTTGGTGGAGATACTGACAATGCAATTCCATTTGCAGCAGCTATAGAGATGATACATACGTACTCTCTAATACACGACGACCTTCCAGCTCTTGATAACGACGATTTAAGAAGAGGTAGAGCTACAAACCATAAAGTATTTGGTGAAGCTATGGCAATACTTGCTGGAGATGCACTTCTTAACTTTGCATATGAAACAATGCTTAAAGAATCTATAGGAAAAGAAAATCCAGAAAGATATCTAAGAGCTACATATGAGATAGCTAGAGGAGCAGGTATATACGGTATGGTAGGTGGACAGGTTGTAGATGTCCAGAGTGAAAATACTCAGATACCTAAGGAAAAATTAGACTATATACACGAAAATAAAACTGCAGCCATGATGGTCGGCTGTATGAGAGCAGGAGCTGCTATAGGTGGAGCTGATGAAAAACAGATGGAATGTATAACAGAATATGCAAATAAAATAGGTCTAGCATTCCAGATAGTTGACGACATATTAGATATAGTTGGAGATGAAGCTAAATTAGGAAAACATGTAGGAAGTGATATAGAAAATAATAAATCTACATACCCATCTTTAATGGGACTTGAAAAATCTAGAGAGATAGCTATAGAATTGGTTGAAGATGCTAAGAAAAGTATATCTAAGATAACTGATGATACAGTATTCTTAGATGGTTTAGCAGATTATATACTATATAGAGATCACTAATCTTTGATAAGGAGGTATATTATGAAATACCTTATGGAATTTTCACATAACGGAGCATTGGCTATAAGTATAATAGCGTGTTTTTTGGCTCAGTTTATAAAAATATTTACTGGAAAAGAAAAAAGAATTGATATAAAAAGAATAACTACATCTGGAGGAATGCCTAGTTCTCACACTTCTTTTGTAACTAGTTTAGCTACTGTTGTTGGAATGGTAGATGGGTTCCACTCTACAAACTTTGCAATAGCTGTAGTTTTTGCTGCTATTGTAATGTACGATGCAGCAGGTGTTAGAAGAGCTGTTGGTAAACAGGCTACAATATTAAATCAGATGTTAGAAGACCTTCAACACGGTAAATTAATACAAAATGAAAAATTAAAGGAACTTATTGGACATACGCCTTTTGAGGTTTTAGGTGGTGCTATATTAGGAATAATAGTGGCACTTGTACTTATGTAATAAAGTAGAGGTGAGGATAATGTACAAATATTTGGATAAAGTAAACTCTCCTAAAGATATAAAAAATATGAGTATAGAGGAACTAGATCTTCTTGCAAAGGATATAAGAAAGTTTTTAGTGAGATCTGTATCAAAAACAGGAGGACATTTAGCTTCTAATTTAGGAGTAGTTGAATTGACATTGGCACTGCATAAAGTGTTTGATAGTCCGAAAGATAAAATAGTATGGGATGTTGGTCATCAGTCATACGTACATAAGATTGTTACAGGAAGAAAAGATAAATTTGACACATTAAGACAGCTTGATGGGATGAGTGGATTCCCTAAAGAAAAAGAAAGTTGTCACGATATAATAGACACTGGTCATAGTTCTACTTCTATATCAACAGCAGTTGGACTTGCATGTGCAAGAGATATAAAAGGTGAGGATGGAAGTGTCATAGCGGTTATAGGGGATGGCTCTATAACTGGTGGTATGGCTCTTGAGGCTATAAATCAGCTTGGATATATAAAAAATGATATGATTATCATTTTAAATGACAATGAAATGTCTATAGATAAAAATGTAGGTGGTATGTCTACATATATGTCTAGTTTAATTAGAAATTCTAAAGTCCATAAAATGAAAGGCGAAGTAGATAGAATTTTAAATATGACTAGTACAGGTGGACAGATATCAAGAGCTGCAAGTAGGCTTACAGATACTATAATGTATAGCTTTGTGCCACAAGAATGTGCATTTTTTGACTCTATAGGTGTTAAATACTATGGACCTATAGATGGGCATAATATAAGTGATTTAATAGCGTGTCTAAAAAATGCAAAGGAAAGAAAAGGTCCTATGCTTCTTCATGTAATTACAAAGAAGGGGAAAGGATATAGATATGCTGAGGAACATCCAGATAAATATCATGGTGTTTCTAAGTTTGATATAAAAGTTGGTGTACAACCATCTGATAAAAAAAGCATATCTGCAGCTGTTGGAGAAAAGCTATCTCAGATGGCTTGTATAGACGATAGAATAGTAGCAATAACTGCTGCTATGCCTTCAGGAACAGGGCTTAATATATTTGAAAAAAATCATCCTAATAGATATTATGACGTGGGAATTGCAGAACAACATGCAGTTGCATTTTCTGCAGGACTTGCAAAAAATGGAATGAAGCCTTATTTTGCTGTGTATTCATCGTTCCTTCAGAGAGGGTATGATCAGGTTTTACACGATGTCTGTATTACAGGAAAAAATGTTACATTCCTTATAGATAGAGCTGGTCTTGTAGGAAATGATGGGGAAACACATCATGGAGAATTTGATTTGTCTTATCTAAATAGTATTCCTGGAATAACAGTAATGGCTCCAAAAGATTCAAAAGAGCTTATGTCTATGATGGATTTATCTTTAGAAATAGATGGACCATGTGCTATAAGATACCCTCGTGGAAATTGTTATGAGTTAAATGTTGGAAAATATGGAAAAATAGAAACTGGTACATATGAGGTTTTAAAAGAAGGAAAAGATACAGTAATTTTAGCTATAGGAAATATGGTTAAAAATGCTCTTGAAGCAGCAGAAGTACTAGAAAAAGAAGGCATAAGTGTTGGTGTTGTAAATGCTAGATTCTTAAAACCTATTGATGAAAAGTTATTAGATGAGATGTTTTCTAAATATAAAAATATTGTTACTGTCGAGGATAATATAATCATCGGTGGTTTTGGAAGCAGGATATTGCAGTATGCGTCAGAAAAGGAATATAATAACAAGGTAATTAACATAGCATTACCAGAAAAATTTATTCCTCATGGTAGCTGCGAAGAGCTACAGGAATTAGCTGGAATATCAGCAAATAAAATTGTAGAAAGAATAAAAAAAATTTAGAGTTTATAATTGTATATAGAGTATAAATTCTGGAAAGGATTAATATGAAGAAAAGAATAGATGTGCTTCTAGTTGAGCAGGGTTACTTCGAAAGTAGAGAAAGA
>UQCY01000171.1 GCA_900539645.1 uncultured Clostridium sp.
ATACTAGCTAATGGAGAATTTACAATGTCTTCAGCTAAAGAAGTAGGTAAGAGAAATGCTCTTATAGTATATTCTGGTGGAGATGATTTATTTGTAATAGGAAGTTGGGACGATATAGTTGAGTTTTCAGTTGATTTAAGTAGAAAGTTTAAAAAATTCTCTCAAGATACATTAACTGTATCAGCAGGTATAGACTTATATCCAGAAAAATATCCAGTAGCTGTAATGGCTAGAAAAACTGGAGAACTTGAAGAAGTATCTAAAGGAATGGATGGAAAGAATGCTGTTACAATAGCAGATGAAGTAAACTCATATAAATGGAAGGACTTAGACGAAAAAGTATTTGGTGAAAAATATGTAGCTCTTGAAAAATTCATAGGAAACCAGAAAGAAAGAGGAAACTCTTTCATATACAGAGTACTACAATTATTCAATGAAAATGATGGTGAAGATAAGCTAAACATAGCTAGACTTGCTTACGTTCTTGCTAGACTAGAGCCACAAAAACCTAATACAAATAAAAAAGAGGTTCTTTCAGAGTATGAAAAAGACAAAGAAAATTATAAAGAATTCTCTAAAAAGATATACGGTTGGATAAAAAATAAAGAAGATAGCGAACAGATGAAAACAGCTATTCTTTTATATGTATATAATAATAGAAAAATAGTGGAGGAATAATATGAAACATATAAATAAAGTAAATTATGTTGATAATGCTGAAGAAGCTATAAAAAGTCTGATTGAAACTGATAGAAATGGAAATAAAGTTATAAAACTTACTACATCAAAAATAAGAAATATATTAATGATGGTTACAGACTTATACAATGAAGCTATCAGATGTAAAGAAGAGCAGTTAAGCTCAGATATAGTAAGTAGAGTGAAATATATGAAAATGAGATTAGTATATGAAATAGGTAGAGATATAGCTGATAGAGGTAAAGCTGGAGTAGAAGATTTTGCTAAAAAAGCAAAACTATTAGAAATAATAGATTCTATAGGATACAGCAGAGAGGATTTAATACTATTCTGTAAATACATGGAAGCTCTTGTAGCATATCACAAATACTACGGTGGTAAAGATAAATAAGAAAATTATTAGATTACTAAATAAAAAGGAGAATAATTATGTTTGCTAAAATAGAAATCAAAGGAAAGATAATATTAGAAACAGGTATGCATATAGGAGGATCTACACAGTTCTCAGCAATAGGGGCAATTGACTCACCAGTAATAAGAGATTCATTTACAGATTTACCAATGATACCAGGAAGCAGTTTAAAAGGAAAAATACGTACATTACTTGCTAAAAAATACAACAATGGAAAATTAGTTGAACCAAATAAAGACGATATAAAAGTTAGAAGATTATTTGGAAGTTCTGAAGGAGATATAAAATCAAGCAGATTAATATTCTCAGACTCTATACTATCAAATGCAGAAGAACTTAAACAAATAGGTGTATCTTCAACAGAAATAAAAGTAGAAAATACTATAAACAGAATAACAGCAATCGCCAATCCAAGACAGATAGAAAGAGCTGTTAGAGGTTCAGAATTTGACTTTAGTATAATATACAATGCTGAAGAAGAAAGTGAAATAAAAGAAGATTTATTAATACTTAAAGAAGGATTAAAATTCTTAGAATATGATTATTTAGGTGGTAATGGTTCAAGAGGTTACGGAAGAGTTAAAATAGATGGTCTAAAAATGGACGTTGTTGTAGGAGAAATAGACAATAAAATAAAAGCAGATTGTGAAAAAGTATTCGAGGGATAATATAATGAAAAGAATAATTTATAAATTAAAGTTTGAAATAGGTGTCCACTTTGGAAATGGATCTCTTTCAGATTCAGGAAGTACTTTTCAAGCTGATACACTTTTCTCAGCGCTTTGTATAGAAGCTGTTAAAATAGGTGGAGAAGAAAAGATAAATAAATTTGTAGATGTTGCAAAAGCTGGAAAGATAAAACTTTCAGATTCATTCCCATATATAGGAGAAACTCTTTTCATACCAAAACCATTTATGCCATTAGAAACAGATAAAAATAAAAAAAGCGACTCAAAAGAGAAAAAAGCCTACAAAAAACTAAAATATTTACCAATAAATCAAATAGATAATTATCTAAAAGGTAAGTTAGATGTTATAAATGTAAATAAAGAAGTAGGAAAGCTTGGGGTTAACGAAGAAAGAAATGTAGCAGCTGTGAGAGGTAAAGAAGATGCTGAACCATATCATTTAGGTGTGTTTAGATTCTCAAACAATGCAGGATTATATGTAATAGCTGAGGTAGAAAATGATGAATCTAAAAAATTATTAGATGAATTATTTAATTCACTATCTTACACAGGAATAGGTGGTAAGGTAAGTGTAGGACTTGGCAGATTTAAGATAGAAGAAGTTAAAATGTCTAAAGAGCTTGAAAAAAGATTTGATAATGCAGAATCTTCAAAAGTGAAAATGTCTTTATCAGTTTGTCTTCCAGAAGACGATAAGATGGAAGATGTTTTAGAGAATGCTTTTTACAGAGTCGAAAAGAGAAGTGGATTTATAGCTTCTGAAAAATACTCAGATTCTCTTATGAAGAAAAAAGATCTTTATGTTATACAGGCTGGCGGATGTTTTGAAAAAGTGTTTGAAGGTGAAATAGTTGATGTGTCTATAAATGGAAATCATCCTGTGTATAGATATGCAAAACCTTTATTTATGGAGGTGATTTAATGCGGGATTATCTTAAAAAATATGAGGTTACTATAACTACAAAAGGACCTCTGTATATAGGTAGTGGTAAGACTATAAACAAAAAAGAATACTATTTCGATGAAGATAGCAAGAAAGTATATTTCTTTGATTTTGCAAAGTTATTCAAGGGAATAGTAGATAGAAAGTTAGAAGATAAGTATCAGGAATATATGTTAAATGCAAAGGCTCCAATGGATTTAGGTGGTTTCTTTAGAAAAAATGGAGTAGGAATAATGGATGTCAAGAAATTAGCTGATTATTCTGTTGATGCTATTAATGTATGTGGTGATGCAGGGAGAGAGTCTTTTAAAGGTAGAGGTATAAATACATTTATAAAAGAGTCTGGAAATAGAAACTATATACCAGGAAGTAGCTTAAAAGGAGCTATAAGAACAGCTTTATTAGTTGATGAAATATCATCAAATGATAGAAAGTATTCTAAATTTGGAGATGAGGTTTTTAAATCACGTAATAAAACATCTCAAGCTGGAAGAAGTACCAAAGATATAGAAAGTACTGCATTTAACACTATGGGAAGAAATGATAAGAGAAAAGGTGATGCAGTAAACGATGTTATGGCTAGTGTTAGGGTGAGTGATAGTGAAGTTATACCTAATAACTATATGACTTTATGTAGAAGAATGGATCAAGATGTCTGGTCAGATCTTCATGATTTACCTATATTCTTTGAATGTGTTAAGCCAGGTGTTAGTATAAAGACAAGTATAACTATAGATACGAGTATGAAAAATTATGTTAGTATAGATAGGATAAAACAAGCTATCTCTAATTATTCATGGTGCTTATATGAAGATTTTACTAAGTATTTTGATAATACAGAGGAGTATGCGGAGAATGTGTTATTCCTTGGTGGATATACAGGATTTGCTTCAAAGACAGTCGATTATACTTTATTAAAGAATGATGGAGTAAATGTTATACAGACTATGTTAAATAGTGCCTTTAGAAAACATGAACACTATAAGGATGAGGAGAAGTATAGCGTTTCTCCTAGAATGATTAAGGTTTCTGAGTATGGAAGTAAAAGCAGAAGTGGTGTCTATGAGGTAGGTAAGATAGAGATAGATTTTAAAGAGATATAACAGCTAATAAAAAGCAGTTTATATTAATTTATTGTAGTTGTATGAAAAAGGTGTTGTTGTATTGACATTAGTTGATACAATAGCACCTTGCTTT
>UQCY01000172.1 GCA_900539645.1 uncultured Clostridium sp.
TCCGACTAAACTCATATTTTAATCTCCTTTTTTTAAAAAATTACTTCTGCAAAATAAAATCGTATTGCTTTGTGATAGACTTGCGACTCTTCTTCATAGCTCTCCATTCCCGAAGCTCTACGAATAAAGCCTGCACTTTTCATCAGCTTAACGACTTTTTTCGCCAATTCTTTATAATTTCCATTACTCCAAATATCAACTTGAATATAGCTTTCAAACAACTTAGCATTGTCATCTTCAAATTCAGATTCTTTTTCAGAGTAAATAAAAAAAGTGACATATTTTTTCTTATCGCCACTATACTTTAAACATCTTATTGGAACACCCTCAGCCTCTAAAGGCTTTAGAGTTTCCATTATTTTTCTATTAACGTCTATCATGCTAATATCTCTCTTTTCAAATAATCAATCATTACTTGTCTAGCCTCGTCACCCTTTTCAATTACAGCAGGCTCTAGCCATGGTCTAGCTGGCATCTTAGCAGTTCCAAATTCGTGGAATATCCCATATCTAGCACTTCCTAAAAGTCCAACTCTAGCCTTGTAGCTTTTGCCACCTCGCTTAATTGTGTACTCTATCGAATCCAATAAAGCCCCAGATAGAATTAATCCATTCGCTTGGATATTCAGCTTCATCTCTTCTTCTAAGACTTTAGCCCCTTCTTCTATTGCTTTATTCATTGCCTTTTTGCCATTCTTTTCCATAGCTTCTAGTCTAGACATCATCTCTTCTAGTCCTTCTAAATTCCAAGTGACATACACTAGATAGGCTCACTCTCTACCAATATTTCCATGTACTTTTTACGTTCTTGTATATTATCTATATACAGAATGTTATAAAAAGTATTGTTATAGAGTATCTTGAATTTCTGCGTTGCTCTATTGTCGATGGAAGGATCTAGATTTTTAATGTATCTAATTATTATCTTTTTCTCAGCTCTTACATTATTTTTACTAGCTTCAAAATATTCTTTTCCATTTATATTTCTAATATCTGCCCAAACAGTAGAGTATAATGTCAGACTTTCTTCGCCTTCTATTCCATCTTCATCTACAGTATTTTTATATTCATAGATTTTTATGCGACTTCTTAATCTTCCTGAATTCATATCTATCTCCTTACAGTAAATTTCTAGAATACATATCCATTATGGATTTAGCTATCATATTCGGCTGCACTGTCTTAGAAGTGAATGTATAGATTCGATTTTCGTACATATCTGAGCAAATAGTCAACATTGCTATCGTCAGAGAATCTATTGTGTTTAGATTCTCCTCAGATAAACCTGTATAATCTTTTACATAATTTTTTGAAGCCTCTAGCATAGATGTAAGAATTGTATCCTCTTCATTTCCATCTACTTTAAGATATTCTTTTAAGTAGTCTAGAGTTACTTCATTTATCTTCATCCTATGATGCAGCTCCTTTTAATATTGCTATTTTACTTTCTTCAACTATTTTAGAATCACATTCAGCATATCCAAGAACTCCTATAGCATGCTGTGTTGCATATTTTTCAACTAGAGTCTGTACTTCTATATCCTGAGACATTTTTAGATATATTCCAGAGAAATCTCCATAAGCTATAGCTATGTTATTAGCTCCAACATCTGGCATATTTTCAGATACTTCAACTGGTTTTCCTAATATTTGGAATGTAAATCCATCCGCCATTTTTCCACATAAATATTCACCATCAGCTGTTTTAAGTTTTCTAACTACAGCTAATGTTTTAGCATTCATTGTCCAAGTAGCATCTTTTACAGTTGTTGGTATAGATAACTGAGTATCTATCATTTCATCAGCTGTTATAGCTGTTGCTTTTGCTGTTGTAACTACATTTTTTGACGTAACTAATCCAAACATTTTTGTTTTTCCACTAACTAATTCTTTTTCTATAAAATCAGTTAGGGCTTTAGCTATTTTGTAAACTACATATGGTAATAAATCTAAGTCTGTATTGTTCAATAAAGATTTAGATATTAAAGCTAAAGCTCCTATTATATGATTTTTTAGTGTAACAGTTTCTGGTTTAGCACTTTTTTCAGCAACTTCAGCCATATCTTCAATATATGCTGCACTTATTCCTAAATTATTATTATCAACTGCAAATGTTAATTCACCTTTTGCGTAAAATTTAGTACATTTTGGGAATATAACTGCTACTTCTTCCATTTTTTCTATTATCTGTTTAGATATAGAAGTAGGAATTATAGCTTTATTATCAACTATTTTTAAATCTCTAGTTTCACCAGTTCTTAAATAGTTTAAAAATCTTTTTTCTTCTTCCTTTTCAGTAGGATCTTTAGCTCTCTTACCTTTATTTAAATCTCTTAGCTTTTCTTCTGCTGCTATTGTCTCATCTAAAAGTCTTACTTCCTCTTCTAACTCTTTGAATTTTTTAGCTTCTTCTTCATTAAGACTTCTAGTTTCTTCCTCAGCTTTTAAACATAGCTTATTCATTTCTTCTATAAGAGTATTTCTTCTTTCTTCATTTACAGGTATTGCTCTAAATTCTTCTTTTCTTTTTAAAGTCATGTCAACAACTCCTTTTTTAGTTTTTATGCTTTTTCAATTTTTCAAGTTTTTCCTTGAATTTGTTTAAATCATTATCATTGTTATCATCTGGATTATCTGTAGTTCTTATCTCAGAAAAATCTGAAGTATAAACCTTACATCTATCCATCTCTCTTACTTCATTTAATACATCTTTTCCATCTCTAGTTTCTACACTAGTTCCTACATAAGCTGGAAGTCTTGTATTGTCTATTAACGATACTTCTGTTAATTCGATATCTGTTAGAGTTCTTATACTTGGAGCATTATCTCTTTTTTCCCATTCATCAGCATTGGCTATGAATCCAAAGCTCCAACCTCTCAGCTCTCCTTTTTTCGCTTTTTCCATAACTTCTGAATCAGTTATAGTAGCTCTAGCTCTTAAGCCAATGCTATCCTCATAAAGTTCTAGAGTTCCATCTTTTGTATTTGCTAAAACTCTATCCTTGTCATGATTTAATAGCATTCTGACATTTTCAGCTCTTTTTAAAGCTTTTTCGAATGTTCCAGCTTTTATTTTCTCTCTAAAATTCCCTTGAACATCCATTATCAGACGGCTTTCTCTCTCTACAGCATTAACATATCCATCAATTACTGTGCTATCATTTCTGATTTCAATTTTCAAAATTTACACCTCCTTTGAAGTTTTTATATTTTCAAGACGTCCTGTATTTGGAGTATAGATTCTGTCAGTTTCTATATCGTAAAGAACATCCTGTAATCCAAGTTTTATGTAATTAAATCCTAGAGGCTCTAAATTTTCCTCATATCTAATTTCATCCGTTTGCATAAATCCATTTTTAGATGCAATTTCATAGGCTTCAAATCGCTCTTTTATATCTGCCTTTAATAGTTCTTTCGTATTGAATGCAAAATAAAAAGAACCCTGCTCTGAATTGAGTAGTAGTTCTTTGTTTAAAGCTGTTTCTATTGCGTTTAGTATTGGCAATATCGCAAGTTTTATGAAATTTCTATATTCCTCTGTTGTACTATTTCCTTTTAGAAGGTTTTCTGAAATATTAAAAAGCGCACATATCTGAGATGTATTTGTCTTTTTATTTTCGTTTAGCTGCATCTCTACAGCCGTATTACTTAGCTCTTGAAAATCTAACCCAGCATTTAAAATTGCACAGCTTTCTCTATTGTTGGTATATAGATTTCTCCACTGCTTCTTTAAATCGTCCATAGATTCTTTTGTTAGCTTAGTTTGAGATTTAATAACTCCTTTTTTATTTCCACCAGCAGTCACTAAATTTTTCTCAAATATCATAGTATTAAAAGCTGTAGATAAAAGATCTGAGTTTTCTTTTAATAATCCTTGTCCTTTAAATCCATCCTTAGTTTTCCTTAAAAGTTTAACGAATTTATACGG
>UQCY01000173.1 GCA_900539645.1 uncultured Clostridium sp.
ATTATTTTCTACAGAATCAATAAAAAATAAAAGAATTTGCTTTCCATTTACGTTTATAATTTCTGTTTCTATCATTAAATTTCCCTGGCAGCATGAAAATGGAACATACAAAAAATCATTTATAGAATTTGCTTTATCATAATTAAATCCTGTTATTGTTCCATTATCCTCTATTCAAATTGCTAATATTCCACCATTTGCATTTGAAAAAGCAACCAAGTGTCTTGCTACTTCGGTGGGCTTGATTCTTGCACTTTTTCTATCGAAATACTGATTTTCTCTTTCATTACATAAATAATCTACACTAACTTCTTTTTTCAAAATTAAACACCCCCTATATATAGGAAGGACAAACAAATGATAATTTATACAATGAAAATTATAGAAATTACTATGCAAAAATGATAAGCTATAAGAAGGAGTTTTAAACAAAAGAAGGTGTAGTTATGGGAAATTTGATAAAAACAAGCAGATTTATAAGTCTAATATTACGTCATAAACCAGAAACAATAGGAATAACATTAGATGAACATGGTTGGGCAAATGTTGAAGATTTTCTGAATTAATGGAATCTGAGTTGGAGAATTCAATAAAATCAGAAGTGGATAAACTATTAAAAATGAAGCAAGAATTACCAGAAATGGGGCTATCTCCAAGAGTGCAAGTTTTAAATGACTATATTGAAGCAGAATTAAGTAACATAAAAGAAAAAGCAAAGTTTATTGAAGAAGATGAAAAGACGTGGAATCTTCTAAATGATTACTTTGTATCGTTAGTAAAATTGAATTAAAAATAAAAAGTAATTATAAAAGGGACTATTGTAAAAACGTGCAATAGTCCCTTAATTTTTATCTTCCTGTGTGATTCAAGCTCACAACATCTTCCTCATTCAAATGAGAAACAACTCTATGAGTTTCAAAATACTTCAATGTTCTCTTAATATCCTGCATAAGAAGTGAAGCCATATCTAGTCCAAATCCCTGTCTAACCAAAATTCTCTGAACAACTACATTATCAGCGTATTTTGGAAGAGAATAGGCAGGAACCAACCAGCCTCTACTTCTCAACTTATCCGCAAAATCATATAAATTAAATGAAACCTCTGCGTCTTCTTTTAATCTCCATGTAACTGCAGGGATACCTTTATTTGGATTTCCGTCAAAAATTATCTCAAACACACCGAGTTTTTCTAGCTCTTTAGCTAAATACTGGGCAGTTTTGTAGCAGTTCATGTGTACTTTTTTATATCCATCAAATCCAAGTCTAAGCAGCTGATAGTATTGAGCTATTATAGGTCCTGCTGGTCTTGAGAAGTTAAGCTGGAACACAGACATATCTCCACCTAAGTAGTTTACATGGAAAATTAAATCATCAGGTAGGTCATTTTCGTCACGCCAAACAACAAACCCACATCCGAGAGGAGCAAGTCCAAATTTGTGTCCTGATGCACTTATAGATTTAACTCTAGGAAGTCTAAAGTCCCATTTTATCTTAGGTGCACAGAATGGTGCTAAAAATCCACCAGATGCTGCATCTATGTGCATATCTATATCTAAACCAGTCTTTTCTTCAAGCTTATCAAGTGCGTGAGAAAGTTTTTCAATAGGTTCGTACTCTCCTGTAAATGTAAGGCCAAGAGTTGTAACGACACCGATTGTATTTTCATCTATATATTCAAGCATAGAGTCGGGATCCATATAGTATCGTCCATCTTCCATTGGAATTTCTCTAAGCTCTATACCCCAATATCTTGCGAATTTTTCCCAAACAACTTGAACAGGTCCTGTAACTAAGTTTGGTTTGCTTATATCTTTATCCTCTGCCATACGTTTCATTCTCCAGCGATGATACATTGCAAGGCCTCCAAGCATACAAGCTTCTGAAGAACCAACAGTAGATGTACCTATTGAAGTTAGTTCATTTGGAGAATTCCACAAATCTGCAAGCATAGAAACTATTCTGTTTTCAATCTCTGCAGTTTGAGGATATTCATCCTTATCTATCATATTTTTATTCATCCCAATTTCCATTATTTCCTTGATGTACTCGTCCTCATAAGTCTGAGTGAAGGTAGCTAGATTTTGTCTAGCATTTCCGTCTAAAAACAATTCGTCTTTTACAATTTCTAAAATAGCTTTAGAGTCGGATTGTTCTTTTGGAATTTTGTACTTAGGCAAAATAAATTCTGAATCTCTAGAAGCAAAAATAACATCTTCATCGACTTTATGATCAAATTTGTGTGTTTTATACATCATCATAAATGCATCTCCTTTGAAATAGATAATATTTTTATCAAGATTGAATATCCCGTACTAAAGACAGGAGTATCATTTAGAACTTGATAAAATTGCAATTATATTTGCATTGATTCTAACACTAAGAAAAATAGCTTACAATAAATATGAAGAAAAACTCACAAACATTAGTAAAATGGGTGAATTATTATGTGGAAATGTGGATAAAAGAAGAAAATATGACAGAGTAAAATGATTTTTAGAGTGAATAATGTGATATAATAGTATTATTAGTATAATTATGTAAAACGAATTATTTTGATGATGTAAGGGAGGTTTTTTAATGGCTGATTCTAATATAACTAAAAAGGCTTTGGCAGAATCTTTAAAAGAGATTATGAAAACTGTACCGTTTGACAAAATAACTGTGGCTCATATTTGCGAAGGTTGTGATATGAATAGAAAAAGTTTCTATTATCACTTTAAGGATAAATACGATTTGGTAAACTGGATTTTTGACACAGAGTTTATAAAAGTGGCATCTGAGCGGAGTTTTAAGGAAACTTACGAAGAAAGAATGGAGTCAATAGAAAATATATGCGAGTATTTTTACGACAATAGAGAATTTTACCAAAAGGCACTTCTAATAAAAGGTCAAAATTCTTTTTCGGACCATTTTTGTGAGTATATCCAGCCTTTAGTGAAAAATAGGATTTTATTTTTGTTGGAAGAATTTGTGACAATAGATGAGGCAGAGGTCGATGAATTTACGCTAGACTTCCTTACAGATGCAATCTTGTGTGCAATAGAAAGATGGCTTTTGAGCAAAGAATGCATGAAAGCCGATGAATTTTTAGAAAAAATAATGGGACTAATAAAAACTGCGATTGTAATAATGCAGCAGGAATTATCTTAAAAAAATAATAAATAATATTTTGAAAAAGTAATAAATAATATTTTGGCTGCTAGCAACGATTTTGCAAGCAGCCTATTTCAAAACTAACCACCTCAAAAATAAGGTAATGGATAATAAGTATAAAAATAAGATTAATTACAAAAGTTTGGATTTAAACTTAACCCAAAATAGAAATAATTTAATTCAAAATAGAAACGAGGTCAGACTCAAATATATTCTTATCACTTATCTTTTTTCCATCAACATCGCATAGAATTCCACTATAATCAAAGGAGATGTATCGACTTTTACCAGAAATAACTTTGTCTATATATGCGTTGCTGTGGAATAATTCCCAAGAAATAGTGCTGTAGAGTTGTTCATTTCTACTTTGCTCAGAAATATTGTAAACCATCTCGCGAAGATTTTTATTACAATACGGCTCAGAAACAAAAACAGTAAAAAATGGATTAAATTGCTCGGCAAAACGAAGAATACTTCCATCTAGTATTAAGTCGATATTCTTTTGAGAATATCTATAGTAGACACTGTACAGAAGTTTTTTTTGCTTTAGATCGTTGTAAACATGGCGATTTTTTTTATCTAGTTCGATTATGAGCATAATATTTTTTAACTCTTCAATGCAATCTAAGAAATTTTCATCTATTTTACTTTGTTTTGTTTTTTCATCTTCATCTAAGTCTTCTAAAAATATGAAAAAGACGCTGTCAGGGTGTTTTTTTACCAAATCTAGAAAATCAGAAAAGGGCTTATCCAAAAAAATTATCCTACTAT
>UQCY01000174.1 GCA_900539645.1 uncultured Clostridium sp.
GAATAAGAGCGAAATATCTAAAATGAGTACATTTGTATATATTTTTAGAACCAGGTGGACGAATGGAAAAAAACTTTACACATCTTCATGTGCATACAGAGTATAGTTTGTTAGACGGATTCTCTAGGGTAAAGACTCTTGTAAAAAGAGCTAAAGAAAAAGGGATGACTGCCGTTGCAATAACTGACCATGGATGTATGTTTGGAGCGATAGATTTTTACAAGGCTGCAAAGGCTGAAGGAATTAAGCCTATAATTGGATGTGAAGTATACACAGCACCGAGAAAGCTTACAGATAAAGATCCAAACTACGACAAGCATCAAGGTCATCTAGTACTTTTGGCTAAAGACATGACAGGATATAAAAACCTTATAAAAATAGTATCTAAGTCGTATGTAGATGGTTTCTACTATAAACCTAGAACAGATATGGACGAGCTTAAAAAGCACAGTCAAGGCTTGATAGCACTTTCTGCGTGTCTTGCTGGTGATGTCCCAAGAGCCATAATGAACGGAAATTACGACAAAGCTAGAAAACTAGCTATGGAGTATAGGGACATATTTGGCAATGGTAACTACTACCTAGAAATACAGGACCATGGGCTTCCAGAGCAGAAACAGGTAAACACAGAAGTAGTTAGACTATCAAGAGAATTAAATATTCCACTGGTTGCGACAAATGATGTGCATTATGTGGATAAAGACGACGCAAAAATTCAGGATATACTTATGTGTCTTCAGATGCAGAAGACTATAGACGACGAAAATAGAATGAAATTCCCTAGCGACGAATTCTACTTAAAGAGTAGAGAAGAAATGGAACAACTATTCCCAGAGCTAGAGGAAGCTTTAGATAATACAAATGAAATTGCGGAGAGATGTAATGTAGAATTTGAATTCCACAAATATCATCTTCCAAGATACGATGTTCCAGAAGGATACACTACTAATGGATACTTTAGAGAACTTTGTCAAAAAGGTCTTGTAGAAAGATACGGAGAAGATTGTCCTGAGGAATACAAAGAAAGACTTGAGTACGAGTTAAATACAATAGAAAATATGGGATATGTTGAGTACTTTCTTATAGTTTGGGACTTTATAAACTTTGCAAAACAGAACAATATAATGGTTGGACCTGGTAGAGGTAGTGCTGCAGGTTCTATAGTTGCATATACTTTAAAAATAACAGATATAGACCCAATGAAGTACAGCCTACTGTTTGAAAGGTTCCTAAATCCAGAGAGGGTATCAATGCCCGATATAGATATCGACTTCTGCTACGAAAGACGTGAAGAAGTTATAGACTATGTAAAAAGAAAATACGGAGAAGACCATGTCGCGCAGATAATAACATTTGGTACAATGGGTGCAAAAATAGCGATAAGAGACGTCGCTAGGGTTTTAAATGTATCTTATAATAAAGCTGACCAAATTGCCAAAGAAATTCCATTTGAACTTGGAATGACTATAGACAAAGCAATGGATAGCAATCCTACACTTGTAGATTTATATGAGTCTGACGCAGAGGCGAGAGAGGTAATAGATATCTCTAAAAGATTAGAAGGTACTCTAAGACATGCATCTACACATGCAGCAGGTGTAGTTATAGCTAGAAATCCTGTAGACGAATATGTGCCACTTTACAAACATCAGGACTCTATAACTACTCAGTTTACAATGACTACACTTGAAGAACTAGGACTTCTAAAAATGGACTTCTTAGGACTTAGAACGCTGACAGTTATTAGAGATGCGCTAGATTTAATTGAATTAAACAGGGATATAAAAGGATACACAGAGCATATAGACTTTTCAAAAATGGAATACGATGACGATGAAGTATTTGAAACATTATCTCAAGGAAATACACTTGGTGTATTCCAGCTAGAAAGTTCTGGTATGAGAAACTTCATGAAACAGCTAAAACCAAATAGCTTTGAAGATATTGTAGCCGGTATATCTCTATTCAGACCGGGTCCAATGGACTCAATTCCGACATATATAGAAAATAAAAACAACCCAGAAAATGTAACATACATAAACGACAAGCTAAGACCTATACTAGAGGTAACTTATGGGTGTCTAGTATATCAGGAACAGGTTATGCAGGTTGTTAGGGATCTTGCTGGATATAGCTATGGTCGAAGCGACTTAGTTAGAAGAGCAATGAGTAAAAAGAAAATGGACGTCATGGAAGAGGAAAGACAGTACTTCATACATGGAAAATTTGACGATGAAGGAAATATAGAAATTCCTGGATGTATAAGAAATGGAATTTCTGAAGAAGATGCAAATAAAATTTTCGACGATATGATAGACTTTGCAAGATATGCGTTCAATAAATCCCATGCAGCTGCGTACGGGGTTTTAGCATATGAAACAGCATACTTAAAAGTGCACTATCCAGTTGAGTTTATGGCAGCTCTTATGACTAGTATAATGGGCAACTCAGATAAAGTCGTCGAATATATAAGAGAATGTAATGTTATAGGAATTCCTGTAAATCCACCGGATATAAATAAGAGTTTTTCAAAATTCTCTGTTGAGGGCGATAGTATAAGATTTGGACTTGCTGCGGTTAAAAACGTAGGGGTAAATGTAATAGAAAATATCGTAAAAGAAAGAGAAGAAAACGGAGAATTCAAAGACTTTGTAGACTTTGCAAAAAGACTAGACTCAAAAGATACAAATAAAAGAATGATAGAAAGTCTTATCAAGTGCGGTGCATTTGATCAAATAAGTGAAAATAGAGCTACACTTATGGCTGGATATGAATCAGTACTAGAAAGTATCTCTATGGATAGAAAGAAAAATGTCCAAGGACAGATTTCTCTATTTGACGCATTCTCTGCACAAGTTGAAGAAGCTCCAGAGATGCAGCTTTCTACAAAATTACCTGTTTTAAGGGAATTTAGCGAAAAAGAAAAACTGAATATGGAAAAAGAAGTACTTGGAATGTATCTTAGTGGGCACCCACTATCAGAGTACAAATCTGAGCTAGATAGAAAAACTAGTATAAATATGAAAAAAATAAACGAATTAAAAGAGGACGAGAAAACATACATGAAGCTTCACGATAGAGAAGTAATCATGGGTGGAATGGTAATCGCCAAGAGAATAATGACGACTAAGAGAAATGAAATAATGGCGTTTATTACACTAGAAGACCTATATGGAGCTATAGAGGTTGTAGTATTCCCTCAGACTCTTAAAAAATTCAACATACTTCTAAACGACGACAGCATAATCTTAATCAAAGGAGCAATAAGCATCGACGGCGATGAAGCAAAATTAATTGCTAGAGATATAAAAGATATCAATGAAGAGTACCGGTTTAATAGTGAAAAAATATCTTTTGATTTAAAGGGTAATTCAAACAAACCTAAAAGTAAGCAGATGAACGTCAGAATAGATACTGTAGGTGATGAAGAATTACTTATGAAAGTATTTAAAATAACTAGAAAATATCCGGGAAAAGATAGACTAATACTTCTACCTAAAGATCAAAACATAGATATGGATAAACCAATAACTTACAAGGTTCCAGGAATGTATATAAATGCAGACGAGGAACTAAAGAAAGAGTTAGGAAGTTTAGTTGGTAAATTAAATATAGAGATTGAAGAGATATAGCTTTAATTATTAAAAAAATATAAAAAACATTAAATTTGAAAAAAATAAATATTATTATAGAAAAAACCACCTTTATATAAAGGTGGTTTTTTCTACAGATTGATTATTTTAAATTAGAGGATAATTTAAAATATCTTTAAAGTGGTTAGTTAGTAAATTAAAATTTTAGAATCTTAATTTATGTTATATTAGGTATTGAGTTCATATATATTATATTAAAAAAAAAACAATCTGTAAACACCATAAAATATATACTGGGTACAAAAAAAGAAGTGATAATAGAAAAA
>UQCY01000175.1 GCA_900539645.1 uncultured Clostridium sp.
AAGTAATCTTTTTTCTCTCTATATATATTGGCTAGATTCATAATAGAAGTAGCATAGGCTATTTCATTGGAAAGATTTGATTTTTCATATACATCTATAGACTCTTTTATAGCCGATATAGCTTTATCAAATTCTCCAAGATTTCTCAAACAACCACCGTATTCGTTTAGTAACTCAATTAGTTTAAGATTGTTGTTTTGAAGCTTACAAAGATTTATAGCTTCTTCCAATAGAGGAGCCATTTCTTTTTCTCGTCCCTGTCTCCAAAGAGAGTGAACTTCTTTCATTATTTCATCAATAGTTTTCATGGAATCTCCTTTCTATATATTAGTAGCAAAATAATTTCTTAAAATCATCTACTGGATTTGAGATTATTTCGGTAGAAACTATTTCTTCTTTTGAAAAATTATCATTAATAGTATCTATAGCTACTCTTATATTTGATATAGAGCCTATAAAGAATACAAGTCCTTTTCCAAATAATCCAAGTCCCATATCTATTTTTAATATCTCTGAAGATGAGGTCTTTAAAATAATATCTGCTACTTTTATTGTATTTACACAATTTTTTACTTCTACAATTCCCAAATCAGAAAAATCGTCCACCTTATTTCTTGAAGATAGAGCTTCTATACATTTTTTGCTAATTCCCGTTACCGAGCTATATAGAATTTTTCTTTTATTATCTTTATATTCTTTCATTATATTTACTACATCCGATGTATCTGCTGAAAAAATAAAAAGTAATCTTCCGGGACAAATTCTCTGAAGCTTTAGGGTTGATATAGAAAAATGCTTCATTATATAGTCTATATTTTTATATCCTTCAGCTATGTGTGGGAACTCTAGTATTCCTACAGAAAAATCCACTAAAAATCCCTCCTTTTAAGTAAGTATAAATATACAAGATAATTATATTTTAAATGTAAAATTCAAATCAATTAAAAGGTGGATAAAGTTTGACTATTACATATAATAGGGTAAAATTTTACAAATTGGTAAAATTGAAAAATTCAAACCTATAAAACAAAAAAGAAAAAAGATTAAAAAAAGAAAGAATATAAGGATAAAAAATATAAATAATAAACAAAACTTATATATAAATTTAAAATATACATCATTTAATTAGGAAAACGATTATCTATATGTTAAAAATTTGTTTTGATTTTAATATTACAATAACGGAGATTGTATTGTATTAACTAAACCTGCCAAAAAATTGATAAAGTATATGTTGAAAGATATGTTTAGAAATAACGACAAATTAAGAATCCTTTTTATATTTGTCTGTTAATATAAATTATTCTTTAATAAATTTATTTAATTTTTAGGAGGTTCACTTATGTTAGAAAAAGGTTTTAGCAAACCAACTGAGAGAATTGAAAAATTAAGACAGGTTATAATTGATGCGGTTCCTCAGGTTGAATCAGAAAGAGCTTGTTTAGTAACAGAATCTTACAAAGAAACTGAAGGTCTTCCAACAGTTATAAGAAGAGCAAAAGCAGTTGAAAAAATATTCAACGAATTACCAGTAACAATAAGAGATAACGAATTAATAGTTGGGTCAATAACAATAAACCCAAGATCTACTGAAATATGTCCAGAATTCTCTTATGACTGGGTTGAAAAAGAATTCAAAACAATGCACAGCAGAATGGCTGATCCATTTGAAATATCTGAAAAAGTTCAGGGTGAATTACACGAAGCATTCAAATATTGGGATGGAAAAACTACTAGTTCATTAGCAGATTCTTACATGTCTCCTGAAACAAAAGATTGTATAGCAAATGGAGTATTCACAGTAGGAAACTACTTCTACGGTGGTGTTGGTCACGTTAATGTTGACTACGGTAAAATACTTAAAAAAGGATTCAGAGGAGTATTAGAAGAAACTATAGCTGCTATGAACCAGTTAGATCCAGACGATCCAGAAACAATCAAAAAACGTCAGTTCTACAATGCAGTTATAATATCTTACAATGCAGCAATAAAATTTGCTCATAGATATGCTGATAAAGCAAGAGAATTAGCAGCAGCGGAATCTAACCCAGTTAGAAAAGCTGAATTAGTTCAGATAGCTGCAAACTGTGATAGAGTTCCAGAATATGGTGCAAGAAACTTCTATGAAGCTTGTCAGTCATTCTGGTTCATACAGATAATGGTACAGATAGAATCAAATGGTCACTCAATATCTCCAGGTAGATTTGACCAGTATATGTACCCATACTTAAAAAATGACAACATAAGCAGAGAATTCGCTCAGGAATTAATAGACTGTATATGGGTTAAATTAAATGACGTAAACAAAACTAGAGATGAAGTTTCAGCACAGGCATTTGCAGGATACGCAGTATTCCAGAACCTTTGTGTTGGTGGACAGGACGAAGAAGGAAAAGATGCAACAAATGAAGTTTCTTATATGTGTATGGAAGCAGTTGCACATGTTAAATTACCAGCTCCTTCATTCTCAGTTCGTGTACATCAGAACTCTCCACTAGAATTCTTATACAGAGCTTGTGAAGTTTCAAGATTAGGATATGGTGTTCCAGCATTCTACAATGACGAAGTTATAATACTTGCATTAGTAGCAAGAGGAGTAGCTTTAAAAGATGCTAGAGATTACTGCATAATAGGTTGTGTTGAACCACAGGCTGGACATAGAACAGAAGGATGGCATGATGCTGCATTCTTCAACATAGCAAAAGTTCTTGAAATAACTTTAAATAATGGTAGATGCAATGGAAAACAGCTTGGACCAGTAACTGGTGAGTTAGAAGAATTAGATAGTATAGAAAAAATATTCGCTGCATATCAGAAACAGATGGAATACTTTGTAAGACGTCTAGCTGAAGCAGACAATGCTGTTGACTATGCTCATATGGAAAGAGCACCACTACCATTCATGTCAGCAATGGTTGATGATTGTATAAAAGTTGGTAAAACTGCTCAGGAAGGTGGAGCTATATACAACTTCACAGGACCTCAGGCATTCGGTGTAGCTGACTCAGGTGACTCTTTATACGCTATACAGAAACATGTATTTGAAGATAAGAAAATAACATTAAAAGAATTAAAAGAAGCTTTAGAAGCTAACTTCGGTGCATCTGATTGTGTAACTCCAGGATGCAAAGAACCTTCAATAGAAGGCGCTAGTTTATCAGAAGCTGAAATATACGAAGCAGTTAAGAAAATATTATCTAGCACAGGTTCAATAGATATGGCTACTTTAGAAAATAAATTAACTGAAAAAATATCTACTTCAGCTTGCAAAACTGGAACTTGCTGTGGAGAATCAACAGGAAAATTCACTACAATAAGAAAAATACTTCAGAATACAGACAGCTTCGGTAACGATATAGAAGAAGTTGATGAATTTGCAAGAAGATGTGGAAAAATCTACTGCAACGAAGTAGATAAATACACTAACCCAAGAGGTGGACAGTTCCAGGCTGGTATATACCCAGTTTCAGCAAACGTATTATTTGGTAAAGATGTTCTTGCGTTACCAGATGGTAGATTAGCTCATGAACCTCTAGCAGATGGTGTTTCTCCAAGACAGGGTGTTGATACTCATGGACCAACTGCTGCTTCAAACTCAGTTGCTAAACTTGACCATGCTCAGGCATCAAATGGTACACTTTACAACCAGAAATTCACTCCAGCAGCTGTTGCAGGTGAACAGGGACTTAAAAACTTCGTATCAATAGTTAAGAGTTTCTTTGACCATAAAGGAAGTCATGTTCAGTTTAACGTTGTAGATAAAGAAACATTAATAGAAGCTCAGGAACATCCTGAAGAACATCAGGACTTAATAGTTAGGGTTGCAGGATATAGTGCTCATTTCGTTACTCTAGCTAAAGAAGTTCAGGACGATATAATAAACAGAACAGAACATAATATGTAATAAAAGTTTA
>UQCY01000176.1 GCA_900539645.1 uncultured Clostridium sp.
ATTTTTTACTGTATTTATAATTCTAAAATAATTTTACAAAATTTCTTCAAAATCGTAAAGTACCACAGAATCACTCATCAATGTTTTTTTGACATCAATCACTCTCTGATTCTCAGATCCTCTATATTTAAGATTTATGTTTCTCTTATCAATATCAAATCTTCCATCTACTAGTACATCTACATATTCTAAAATTTTTCTTCTTTTCTCATCTTCAAGAATTTGTTCAAGTAAATATCCAGACCAAAGCCAGATGCTTTTACCAGTTTCTTCTTTAACTCTCTTTAATAAATTTGGAAGGCAGTCATCCATAACCTGCTGCATTGGTTCTCCACCTAAAATATTAACTCCGACAACATTGTCATTCTTTACATAAGAAACAAAATTGTCCTCGTCTTCTTTAGTCCAAACCTCTCCAGCTCCAAAATCCTGCAGTTCCTTGTTAAAGCATCCTTTACAATCGTGAGTACATCCTGTCACGAATAATGTCGATCTAACACCTGGTGCATTAGACACATCAAATTTTCTTATTTTTTCATATCTCATTCTCTAAAAATCATCTCCTATAAATGAAGTACTCTATCCCCAATTTCCTGAGTACGACCTTTATTCCAGAAATTAGTTCCTATATATCCACAAGTTCTTCTCATAACCTGCATATCTGCTTCATCTCTATTTCCACAAGAAGGACAATACCATTCTAGATTTTCATCTAATTTTATTTCTCCTGTGTATCCACATTTGTAGCAAACATCTGGTTTTGTGTTTATTTCAGCGTACTGAATGTTGTGGTATATGTAGTTTATAACCTGTTCAACAGCTTCTAAGTTTCTGCTCATATCTGGAACCTCGATGTACGAAATACATCCACCAGAGCTTATTGCGTGGAACTGAGCTTCGAATTTTAATTTACTAAACGCATCTATTTCTTCACATACATTTACGTGGTAGCTGTTAGTGTAGTATAGTTTGTCAGTAACGTTTGGTATTTCACCGAATTTCTGTTTATCAATTCTACAGAATCTGTAAACAAGATTTTCTGCTGGAGTACCGTAAAGTCCAAATCCTAATCCTGTTTCAGCTTTCCACTCATCACATTTCTTTCTTAAATGATTCATAACTTCTAGCGCAAATTTTTCACCTTTTTCAGTAGTGTGGCTAACACCTAACATAGACTGAACCATTTCATGTATACCAACATATCCTAAGCTTAATGTTGAGTATCCATTTTCAAGAAGTTTGTCTATTTTTTCTCCTTTGTCTAATCTAGCTATTGCACCATGCTGCCAGTGAATTGGAGAAACATCTGATAAAGTTCCTTTTAACATATTATGTCTAACTAAAAGAGCTTCTTTACATAACTCTAATCTCTGATCTAGTATATTCCAGAACATATCCATATTTTTATCAGCCATTATAGCTATCTGTGGTAAGTTTAATGAAACAACACCCTGGTTAAATCTTCCATACCATTTGTAGTTTCCATTTTCGTCTTTATATGGACTTAAATGACTTCTACAACCCATTGGAGGGAATGTATTTCCTTCGTAGTTGCTTCTCATTATCTTAGCACTCTGATAATCAGGAACTAATCTCTTAGCAGTACATTCTGCTGCAAGTTTAGTTATATAATCGTATTTTCCACCTTCTAGGCAGTTGTGTTCATCTAATAGGTAAACTAATTTAGGGAAAGCTTCACCAATCTGCTGTCCTTTGTAGTTTTTCATACCTTCTAATCTCTGTCTTATCATTTCTTCACAGATAAGAGCCATTTCTTCTTCGTATTCGCTTCCTTCTTCTATTTCAAGATATATTGTAGCAAATGGGGCCTGCGTTCCCCTCTCTATATTTCTATAAAGACTAGACTATCTCTTTACCATATTACATAAAGTAACTTAGGTAGATGGCGCTACGGAACAATGGCTTTCACATTATTCCTCTTAGGGATTTCACCCAATTTAGTCGTTACACCTTTCTATAATTTATTATAGACTTGGCTCGGTATTAACATAATTAAACCTTTATACATATTCCCATCTATAACCTGCAAAAGTCTTTCTCTGACCTTTACAAACTCTATTCAAATTTCCACTCTTCTTACCTGTGTAATATATTTCAGCTTCTTGAGCGGTATTAAATATTTCGTCGGTATCAATATTTCTTACTGGTCTGTTTTTTATACTTGCACTATTCTCTGGTTGAATTATATTTCCTTCATCATCAATGTATCTGTATACACAGTTATTAGTAGAACCTCTATCTCCTCTACATACAGCACAGACATGCGAAAAATTAATACTTTCTTTTTCAGCACATTCTGACGCACTTCCATATATATTTCCAGTAGTAATGTTTTTAACCCTTTTTGATGAATGACTTAATTCACCTTTTTTACCAAACATATGATTCTTTTCTCCTAACTGTGCTTTAGAAATCTTTTGTTTAACTTCTTCTGTTAAAAAAGAATTATCTCCTCCACCTTTTAGGTTATAACCATTTTGACTAGTTAAACTTTTATAAAATACAATGTAGTAGCTTTCTTTTTCATTAAGCTCTTCAATTGTAGTTGCTGTGTCTATTACTTCCCATTTAAAATTCTCTTTACCATATTTTTTAATAGCTCTAGAAAAAGCATAACAACTTTTATATTTGTAACTATTTTCATGTTGTCTTCTTCTAGTATTTAAATCTAATACAGTTTGACCAATGTAAGTTTTATTATTGATTAAGTTTGTTGCTTTATAGATTATCATGTGTCACCTCGTTTAACCTTAGTATTCACCGATAGCATGTCTTAAGACACACACCCTAGATTTCTAGGTTCACCATCTCATAATCCATAATGTTTCCAATATGGACGGCCATTTTATTAACCATTAGTTGTCATTAGTGTAGATAACTGGTATCTTATCGTCTGGACACCATCTTTTAAATCCTTCATCATCATATCGTGAGCTATATCTTTTGCTAACTCTTCATTGTTATATTTTTCCATATACATTTTATAGAATTTATCGTAAGTTCTTCTTAAATATGGTGCTAAGTGTTTTATAGTGATACTCTGTCCACCATACTGATTACTTGCAACCTGAGCCATTATCTGAGTTGTAACTGTACAAGCAGTTGAGAATGACTTTGGTGACTCAACCATTTTTTCATTGATAACAGTTCCATTATCAAGCATATCCTGTATATTTATTAAGCAGCAGTTGAATATAGACTGTAAAGTATAGTCCATGTCATGCCAATGTATAGCTCCTTCATCGTGAGCCTGCACTATATGAGGAGGAATTAACTTTCTTCTAGCTATATCTCTAGAAACTTCACCAGCGATAAGATCTCTCTGAGTAGAAGCTATTATAGAGTTCTTGTTAGAATTCTCCTTTAAAATATCTTCATTTGTCTTAGCTATTAAGCCAAGTATATTTTCATCAGTAGTATTTACATGTCTTTTGAAAGACTGAACTGCTCTATATCCTTCATAAGCTCTTGCAGTTTCTTTCTGCCCATAGTGAATTAATCTTTCGTAAACATACACCTCTATCTGATGTATAGTAGGTGTAGGCTTGAAGTTTTCAAAATGTTTTTCAGCATCTATTGATATATTTGAAGCTATCTCCGGAATATATATACCACTTCCGTTTTTCATAGCTTTTAAAATAGCCACTTCTATCTTCGTTCTATCAAAAGGAACCGTACTACCATCTCTCTTTATAACCTTCATCCAAAATATCCTCCCTTTTTCAATTTTCTTTTTCGTTCTTTCACACAATAATATATTATAACAGAAATTACCCACAAAAAATTTTTGTTTTTTATTTTTCAATCTCAAAATCACATTGTCGATAATCTATATAATAAATACCCACAAACAACAAATAAAAACAAGTATAAAGTTCTGTATT
>UQCY01000177.1 GCA_900539645.1 uncultured Clostridium sp.
ATTATTTCTAATATTGAGGTCTTTATGTTTTTCTACTAACTTAATGACATTGGCAAATTGCATAGTCTTTTTTATTATATTTATTTAAATTCTCTAGCAGTTTCTTCTCCCTTTAATACTCTTAAAGCTCCAAATGCTAAAGATTCCATTTCATTTTCTCCTGGCATAATCTCTACATGAGAAATAAATCCAACTTTTTTCTTAAGCTTACTTGTAAACATATTAGAATGCGCTATTCCTCCCGTAACTATAATGGCATCTACATCACCATCTACAACTGTCGCCATCTCCCCAATAGCCTTAGCCATCTGATAAACCATTGCATCGTATACTATTTCAGCATATTTATCGCCATCAGATATCATTTCTTCAACTTTTCTTAGGTCGTTTGTATTTAGGTAAGAGTATATACCACCTTTACCTCTTATCTTCTTTTTCATATCGTATAGGCTAAATTTATTAGCATAACATTCTTCTATTAAAGCTATACAAGGAACTCTACCAGATCTATCTGGTGAGAATGGCCCTTCATCATCAGAAATCATATCACTCATCTGACCATGTTCATGAAGATAAACAGTAGCTCCTCCACCAACATGTGCAACAATTAGATTCAAGCTTTTATAATCTAATCCCTTATCTTTAGCATATTTTAAAGCCATTGCTCTAGTATTTAAAGCGTGCCCCATACTAGTTCTTTCAAAATCTTTTAAACCAGATATTCTTGCCACATCACTCATCTCATCAACAGAAATAGAATCATAAATAAATGAATCTATTCCTACAGAATCAGCTATAGACTTAGCTATAACAGCCCCTAAGTTTGAAGCATGGTCTAATACAGGCCTATTTTTAAGAGTATCAATCATTAAATCATTTACTCTATACGCACCAGATTTAACTGGTGGAAGGGCTCCACCTCTTCCAACCACAGCGCTTAAACTTTTTACGTCTATACCTTTTTCTAGAAGCAATTTTTCTATAGCTTCAGTTCTCATTTCTAACTGATCCATATTGCATTTATACTTTGAAAGCTCTTCTGATAAGTGTGCTATTGACTCGCTCATTATTAAATTCTCATCATCATAAACTGCAACCTTAGTTGAAGTCGATCCTGGATTTATCGCTAATATTCTAAACGTCATATCCTATTACCTCTCATACACTATATTTTCTTGAATACTAAAACATTAATTTTTTACACTTCACAATTTTCAACCTGAACTATATATTCCCCACATTCAGCACATACTATTATGCTAACTATATAGCTGTCGTCAACCTTACCTGCTCTACTAAGCTTATTGAATGAATTTCCTTTATATTCTTTATCTATATCACTTATAACATATTTTCCATCTTTAGTGAAAATATAGAAATGATATTCATAAAAAGCAAAGAATTTCTGTTTTTCTTTAACACCTGCCATACAATCAGGGCACGCTTCTTGATAATACTCTTTTGCAAATTCTACATCCTCAGCTTCAGAAACTAATCTCATAGCTTCTTCAACAGAAAATCCGCTTACTTCTTTTTCCTCATCATTGAAAAATTCACTGCATTTTTCAGAGTCTAAAACATATTCTCTACCATCGCAATTAAATTTATATTCCATAATAACCTCCAAAAAATATATCAAAATTTTTTATAGAACTTATTCTATTTCACTTCTAAAATGGACCATCTCAGCAACTGCTTCTTTATACTGAGCCTCTTTTATATATCCAAGCTCGTACATCTTCTTAAGAATTATCTTCTGTCTAGTCTTGGCTGCACTATAATTACTATAAATCTTAGGATTATTAGTAATACCTACAAGCATAGCTGATTCTGCTAAGTCTAAATCCTTTACATTCTTTCCAAAATACAACTCCGCACCCGCAGCAACACCGTATGCATTCTCTCCAAAATAAATATTATTTAAATACGCTTCAAGAATTTCATCCTTTTTCATAACTCTATTCATTCCAACAGCGTTGTACATATCCATTATCTTTCTCTTTATAGAAACCTCTGAACTAGTTAAAAGGTTCTTTGAAAGCTGCATCTCTATAGTACTTCCACCCTGTCTAGAATCGGTTAGTATATTGTGAACAAGAGATCTCACAAGCGCTTTTTTATCTACTCCATTATGTTGATAAAATCTCTCATCTTCAATTGCAACTATAGCATTTCTTAAATCCTTTGGCATATCTTTTATAGGCACTTCTTTAGATGAAATATATCTTTCGTGTACCATCTTTTCTGTTACCTCAGGCATATCTTTTGTAACATACTTAGCATATCCTATACCACAAGCTCCAGCTACAATACATAAAACAAGAAGCATTGCGACTATTCTGCTCACATAGTAGAATACCTTACTTTTTATTTCTTTTTTCTTATTCTTCTTGTTCTTGCTACTTTTTCTAGTCTTTTTGATAATTTCTCTATCTCTGTTGGATTCCCTATATCTCTCTCTAGCACCATAATTAAATTTAACATCATCAGAAACAGAGTTTTTATTATCGCTTATTCTAGAAGATAAGTTGCTTGTATTTTCTCTAGCTCTTTTCTTTCTTTCAGAAGGTAGCATACTATAATCATATTCTTTTTCTTTATTAGTATCTATTCTATTATTTTGACTTCTATTACTTCTGGGTTGAAGTCTTTCTCCATTTTTTCTAGAAAGAGCTGACCTACTATTATTTCCTCTTTTAAAATCATCATTAGCTGTTCTTTCAAATAACGGCTTTGATTTTGTATTTTCTCTCAATCTTTCTTCATCGTAAGAATTATCTGGTCTTCTTATTCTATTAGAGGAACTCCCTCCACTAGAAGACACATTCCTTCTTCTTACCTTATTCTCATTGCTGTTGTTGAACATTAAATTTCCTCCTAATATATCAACCCCAAAATTAATCTATATTACTTGTCAACTTTATCTCTTATCTTTAAGAAAAGCTCAGCAGTTGCCTGAGTATCACTACTTGCTCTATGTGCATTTTTATTTTCTATACCGTAATATTCGCATGCTGTAGCTAGTTTTTTATTCTTTCCTCCATAAGAGCTCACTTTCTTTAATAATTCTAGAGTACATATATAATCTTTAATTTCCTCAAGCCCTAGCTTATTTAGGTAGTAATTTAAGAATTTAATATCAAATTTTGCATTGTGTGCAATTATTGTATTGCCTCCTATGAACTTTCTAAATCTAGGCAGTACCTGTTCTATAGTGTCTTCATTTGCAACCATTTCATTAGAAATACCTGTAAGCTCTGTTATAAATGGCGGTATTTCCTGCTCTGGCTTAACAAATCTACTATAACTTCTAACTATTTTCCCATTTTTTATCTCAGTAATACCTATCTCTATGATTTCATTTCCTTCAAATGGATTAAGACCTGTTGTTTCAAGGTCGACTACTATAAATACCTCGTCATTTCCAAAAAGGCTCATCTGCTCCATAATATCACCTCACTAATAATTTATAACTATAAAACAATCTTTTATCGTTAAATCTCTTCAAATTCTTCCATAAAGCTGTGTTTTACTCCATCTTTTTCCCATCCTAAGACAGAGTCAATCTTTACATTTTGAGCTGCTTTAAAAATAGATTTTTCAACATTATCGAAGTTCTCTGAAAGACTTGATATCAATTCTTTTATCTCATATCTCTTATTTCCAGCTTTTTTAGATGTCACAGTACATGCGCAATCTAAAGGCTCTATCCCTGTATATCTAACAAATCTCTTTATATATTCTTCCCTAATATAATAAAGAGGTCTTATAATTTGCATTTCTCCACTCTTTGATGACTTTATCTTTGGAAGCATAGTCTTAAAGTTTCCAGAACATAAAATATTCATCATAGTTGTTTCAATAACATCATCATAATGATGTCCCAGTGCTAATT
>UQCY01000178.1 GCA_900539645.1 uncultured Clostridium sp.
CTGCTATTTTTCTTTTAGATAACCTCATTAACAATGCTAACTTAATGACATTGGTGTTTCTCCCTCTAATTTTTAAATTTATTTTTTCATATTTTTTATCCGACAAATTCCCTGTGTCATAGTTCCCATTGGACAATATACGCACCAAGATCTTGGCTTGTATAAAAGCATTGTTATCACTCCAAGTATAGTAGATGTTAACATTACACTGTAGAATCCAAATGCAAACTGTACCATCCAAGCTGGGACATTTGCGCCACTAAATGCAAAGCTCCAAGGTACTTTAAATGTCCAAAGTATTGTAACTACTTCCTTCATACTATTTGCTCCCTTAAACACAAGATATGTAGAAAACAGCATATTTCCAAACATAAACATAAAGAAAACTAAAAATCCGTATCTAAACCATTTGCTCTTTAAGAATTTTGGTACATCTTTTTTTCTTGAAAGTCCCAACTTTCCTCCAAGTATTCCAAATAACTGTCCTCTTCCGCAGTATCTATTACAATATGCTTTATTTCCACTTACTATAGAAATTATCAGCGGAACAAAAAAACAAATTAACCCTAGCCACGCAAACATTATGTTAAAGAATCCTAAAGTTAGGTAAAGTAGAGATACTATCCATAAATAATCGTACCATTTTTTCTGTTTTTTCATTATATAGCACCCCCTACTTCATCATTATTCATCACAATTTCTTCTTTTTTGATTTCTATTACAGATGCTGGACATTCCTTGGCACAAAGTCCACATCCTATACATTTTTCCATATCCACCACCGCATATATACCTTTTGTTACAGATATTGCACCTTTGGTGCAAACTTTTATACAGCATCCACATGCAACACATAGCGATTGGTCTACATCTGCAAATCTTTTCATTTTCTTATTCATACTATTATTCCCTTTCACCACAAAATTATTTATCAATGTCATGATGATATTCTACAATAAAAAAAGTTGCTTCTTCTGTGACACAATCACATAAAAAGCAACTTTTTATAATTTATTATATTTATTTTTATAATTTATTACATTATTAAATTTTATCTAGCTATTTTGACAAGTTCATTTTTGTCTACTATCTCTATACTCCCCCTACCAAGAGATACAAAGCCCTCTTGCTCGAAGTATTTAAGCATTCTGCTGACAACTTCTCTTGCGCTTCCAATGTATTTTGCAAGCTGCTCATGAGTTATCTTTATACTATCTTTTCCAATTTCTTCACTTTCCTTGATTAAAAATACAGCAATTCTCTTATCTATCCCCGCAAATAAAATCTGCTGCATTATCCACATAACATCAGAAAATCTCGCTGCTATTCCCTCATACATGAACGCTTTTACATAGATATTTTCCTCCATAATTTTTTTGAATATATTAGAAGGAATGTTTATTATCTCTGTATTTTTCTCTGCTTCGATATGTACTTCAAATGTTATCGCATCCAATACGCAAGATGATGATAGCATACACATTTCGCCTTCTTTTATTCTGTATAAAGTTACATCTCTGCCGTCTTCAGAGATTATATGTACTCTAAGTGAGCCTTTTTTTACAAAGATTATTCCAAAGCAGCTTTCTGATTTTTTAGGAATTAGCTCTCCCTTTTTGAAGCTTGTATTATGTAAATTACTCTCAACTAAAATCTTTTCCTCCTCGCTCAACAAATCCCAAAGAGGAAGTTTTTTTAATCTATTAATATCTCTCATTTTTACTCTCCATAATTATCTAACCATCATAATATATTTATTATAGCATTTTCTACATTTAATAAATAATATTTTGTACTCGATACAAAAAAAGATAAAGACTTTTTTAAATAAAAAAGAGGTCTTTGCAAAAGATTGCATTAACCTCTTATATTACTTATTTTCCCTGTTCTCTATGTAAATCTTTTATTCTCTCTATAGCCTTTAATGTACCCATCTTAGAATGGTCAAAAGTAAGTCCACCCTGGAAGTAAACATTGTATGGTGGTCTTATTGGAGCATCGGCACTTAATTCTATTGAAGAACCCTGAACAAAAGCTCCTGCAGCCATTATAACCTCGTCTTCGTACCCTGGCATTGCCCATGGAACTGGTGTAACGAATGAATCAACTGGAGCTGCATACTGAACACCTTCACAGAATCTAACAACTTCTTCTGGACTTCCAAGCTGAACACACTGGATTATATCACTTCTTAAATCGTCGTAAGCTGGAAGTACTTTATATCCTAATTTTTCAAAAGCTCTAGCACAGAATATGGCTCCCATTACAGCCTGAGATACAACATATGGAGCCATGAAGAATCCCTGAAGTACACTTCTTGTAGTTCCAAATGTAAGACCACATTCTTTACCTATACCAGGACAAGTTAATCTATATGATATCTGTTCAACTAAATCATGTCTACCAACTATATATCCACCAGTTAAAGCAAGTCCTCCACCTGGGTTTTTGATTAATGATCCAGCCATTATATCTACACCAACATCTGTTGGTTCTTTAGTATCTAAGAACTCCCCGTAGCAGTTATCAACCATTATTATAACTTCTGGTTTAACTCTTCTAACTTCTTTAACAGCTTCTTCTATATCTTCTATTGATAAAGATTTTCTCCATTCATATCCTTTAGATCTCTGTATCATAACTAACTTAGTTCTATCATTTATTTTAGCTTCTATACCATCTATATCTATATTTCCATCTTCTCTGAAATCTAGCTGACTGTATGTAACACCGTATTCTTTTAGGCATCCTTTTTCTTCTCTTATACCTATAACTCCCTGAAGAGTGTCGTATGGTGCTGATGTTATAGAAAGTATTTCATCTCCTGGTCTTACTAACCCCTGAACAGTTAATGATAGTGCATGAGTACCATTAACTATTATAGGTCTAACAAGTGCATCTTCTGTATGGAATACTTTTGCGTATATTTCTTCTATTTTTTCTCTACCTAGGTCATTGTATCCGTATCCAGTAGTCCAGTTGAAGTGGTTATCACTTAAATTGGCTTCCTGCATAGCTCTTAATACTTTATACTGATTGTATTCTCTTATTTCTTTGATCTCATCAAATTTAAATTTGATGTCTTCCATAACCTCTTCTGAGAATTTCATCATTTCATCGTCTATATTGTAGTGTTCTTTTAAAAAATCTCTTGTAATATCTAGCATTTCTTGCTCCTTTTTCTTTGTATCTTAGTATATTATGCTTATATTATCTACTGGCTGAACAGTAGATACAGCGTGTTTGTATATTAAGCTCTGTTTCTTATCTTCTCCCTCTAATAGAATAACATAGCTGTCAAATCCTTTTACAGTTCCTTTAACCTTTACACCATTAACAAGATATATGAAAACAGTTTTTTTCTCTTTTCTCGCCTGATTTAAGAATAAATCCTGTAAGTTTAATACTGTATTTTTCATTTTCTAATCCCCCTAAAATAATTTATTTAAAATCAAAACTTTTTCTTACTAAAGCATTTCTTTGACATAAGAAACAACTGCATCTTTTAATTCTTCGGCTGAATCAAATTTATCAATTTCAAACCATTTTGCATCTTCGTATCTTCTAAACCAAGTTAGCTGTCTTTTTGCATAACGTCTAGAATCTCTTTTTATTATTTCTATAGCTTCGTCAAGAGTGTACTCTCCATCGAAGTATTTTATAATTTCTTTGTATCCGATTCCCTGCATAGAAATCATATCTTTTGTGTATCCTTTTTCAAGAAGTCCTTTAACTTCTTCAATTAAACCATTTTTTAGCATTATATCAACTCTTAGATTTATTCTATCATATAATGCCTGTCTATCTCTATTTAAAACTATTATAATTGGTCTATACTTTTTATTGTATCTTAAATCTT
>UQCY01000179.1 GCA_900539645.1 uncultured Clostridium sp.
ATTGTAAACCCTACCGGAGTCGAGATTCAATACTAAATAAGTTAACAGAGCGTAATTTTTGATAAGGGGGGAGAAAAATGAGAAAAGCATATAAAAGAATAATAAGTACGGCTATGGTATTATCTATAGTAATACAAGGAAATACAGTATTTGCAAAAGAAATATCTAATAATAGTAACAATGAATCTAAAAAACTAGTGGTTGTGTACGAAAGAAAAGATTCTAAGGACTATTTAGATATATTAATCAACGGAAAAACAAATAAAAAAGAAATAAAAGACGGCAAACTTTGTGAAATAGTAGATGGAATAGATATGGCAGTTGTTGACTCAAATAAATCTACTAATTTAAAATCTGATATGACAAATCTAATTAAGAGCGGTGCAGAGGCATTTATCTACATAAATGGTGAGAATGTAGACGTATTTAGTGCTGATGACGTATCTAAAAAAATAAACAAATCAAATGAAACTAATGGCAAATCAAATGAGTCTAAAAAAGCTGATTCAACTGAAACTAAAAAAGAAGATGTAAAAAGAGAATCTACATCTAAAGAAAATCCTTCAAAAGAAGGAACTAAAGAGGATGCAAAAAAAGACACTTCTAGAAAAGTAAAAGTTGAAATAACTTATAGACAGAAAAATTCGTCTAATGAATTAATATCTTTAAAAACAGCAACAACTGTATCATCTTCAGAAAAAGAAGAATCTAAAACTGAAAACAGAAAAGAAGAAGATAAGAATAAAGAAGAAGATAAAAATAACTCAAATCAGAAACCAGAACAAGATAAAGAAGAAAATAAGGATGAGAACAAAGACGAAGTAAGCTTCAACAATGAAGATGTACTAGGAAAAACTTCTACTGAATTAGTTGGAGATTACTATACAATAGGTAAAGAAGAAAGTAACTTTGCAAATTTAATAAATGATGCATTACTTAGCAAAACAGGTGCAGAAATAGCTATGACTAATGCAGGAACTATATTAAAATCAATACCAAAAGGCGATATAACTTATGGAAATATAGTAGAATCTGTAATATTTGGAAATACAGTTATAACTAAAAAATTAACTGGAAAACAGATAAAAGATGCAATAGAAGTCGGAGCTGAGATATATCCAGAAGCTAACTCTACATTCTTACACTTTGGAAATCTTACATACACAATAGATGTAAATAAAAAAGCTGGTAGTAGAATAACAGATATTAAAGTAAAAGGTAAAAAGCTTGATGAATCAAAACAGTATCTAGTTGCTATGAATGATTATATGTCTACAGATTATAGCTCTATATCTGGATCGGGTATTGAAAAAAATTACGGTGAATTAGATAAGGTAATAGCAAAATTTATAAAATCTAAAGGAACTGTAAACTATAAAAATGATGGTAGAATAAAAGTAACTAAAACAGTAAATATAAATAGAGAAAAGGTTAAAAAAGTAGTTACTGCTATAGATAAATTAACATATGATAAGACAACATCTAATATAAAAGCGGTAAATGAAGCTATAAAAATGTTCAATGACTTAAATCAGGACGAAAGAAAACAAGTAACAAACTATAAAAAACTTGTTAAAATAGCAGATTCTTTAAGAAGCAATGGTGTAAATGTAAGTAAACCAAGTGGAACAGGATCTAGTTCATCATCAAGTAGTTCAAGTGGATCAAAACCTACACAGAAATCTCCAAAAACAGGTGATGCATCATCAATAGCAGGAGCAGCAGGAACATTTGTAGCATCAGCTGCAGCTTTTGGAGCGCTAAGAAGAAAAAAAGAAGACTAATAACTTGAATTAGTATTAATCCAGATAAATAATAATTGATTGAATAAAAAATCCCCACAAAAGATTGTAATTTAAAACTTCTGTGGGGATTTTAATTTTAATATAATATTTATCTCATTGTATCCTGTTTTTTTAACTGATAGTAATTATACACACCTAGTGCAAAACATAAAACACCGATAATTAATTTCTTCATACTTATTCCTCCTTAACAATCGAATTTATCAAAATTCAAAAGTTCTCTTAGTACTCTTTTAATAATATCATAACTGAAGCCTTTATAAGCCAAATGCTGATAAATTTTTTGATTAATTTTATTCTTATCTTCACCTTTTAACCTTTTTAATCTCTTTTCAGCTAGATATTTAGCATTCTCATATTCTTCATCTGGATCGATTTGAGATATAGCATCTTGGATATCTGAAGCTGCTATTCCCTTATTATATAAGTTCTGTTTGATTTTATTTTTACCAAACTTACTAAGATTCATATTATCGTGGACAATCTTTTCAGCTAGAAGATTATCGTTTATAAGCTTATATCCTTTTAAAAACTCTATAACGTCTTCTACAATATTTTCGTCATAATCATTTAATAATTTTTCTCTAAGTTTTTTTTCTGATTGGTCAGATTTTGAAAGAATAGAAAGAGCTTTGTTTTTAGCCTTCATATACATTTCATCGTGAAGAAGAGATTCCAATGAATCTTTATCTATTTCCATACCTTTTTTCAAAGAATGTGTATAGACTAGCTCTGCATAAACTGCCATAAAATATTCTTCATCTACATATATATTAACTCTATCCTTGCTTCTCTTTTGAGCTTCAATTTTTGTAATAATTGCCATAAAAATCCTCCTCTAATGAGATAGATTAATTTTAATCCACTTGAAAGACAAAGTCAACGAAGAAAACAAAAGTGTTAGTAAAATAAGTTGTTTGTTTTACCTTGTATTTTTATAGATTCATTCAAGAAAACGTGAATCTATGGTACAATAGATAATAGTAAAAGGAAAAGGAGAAGTTAGTTTCAATGGGGATTTTAGAACTAGTAGATAGTGCTAGAAAAGCGAATGATAAAAAATTGAGCAAATTTGAAAGTATAAAAGAGAAACAAAAGGTAGGAATTTTAGGAGGAACTTTTGATCCTATACATTTTGCACATCTAGCAACAGCAGAATTTATAAGAGATAAATACGATTTAGATTGGATTTTTTTCATACCAACTGGGAATCCACCACATAAATTGGGTATAAAGACAGATAAGTATGATAGATACAATATGGTTCTACTTGCTACTAAAACAAACAATAATTTTATAGCTTTAGATATAGAGATAGAAAGAAATAAACAGACGTATACAGTAGATACACTAAAAGATTTAAAGAAGATGTATCCAAATGCAGAGCTTTACTTTATAACAGGAGCAGATGCTATATGTGAGGTTGAAAGCTGGAGAGGTGTTAAGAAAAACTTTGAAATGGCTACATTTATAGCGGCTACAAGACCTGGGATAAGTCTTTTAAAGGCTCAGGAAAAGAT
The DNA here is from genome assembly GCA_900539645.1 of uncultured Clostridium sp. Lineage (GTDB taxonomy): Bacteria > Bacillota > Clostridia > Peptostreptococcales > Peptostreptococcaceae > Peptacetobacter. The sequence continues at coordinate 3,326 of UQCY01000179.1, forward strand.
TGAACAGCTTGAAAGAAAATACGATACATCTATTATAAGTGTGTATGTTCCTTCTTTAGATATATCATCTACATATATAAGGGAACAGATAGAAGCTGGAAAAACAGTAAGATATTTAATGCCTGAATCTGTGGAAAGGTATATGCAGAGAAAGGATTTATATAAGCAGATAGAAGAATAAAATAATTTGGGAGGTAAGTTCACTTTTAGGTGAACAAAAGAATTGATGAACTTAGATCAAATCAAAGAAAAACTAAAGGAATTGTTGACAGAAAAAAGATATATACATTCATTGAATGTTGCTGAAAGTGCTAAAAAATTAGCTGAAATATACGGTGCAGATGAAGAAAAGGCGTATTTAGCTGGTATAGTGCACGACTGTGCAAAATACTTTAAAACTGACAAAGTAGATTATTATGTAGCAAAATACGATATAGAGTTAGATGAATTAGAGGTTGGAAATATCGCACTTTCTCA
>UQCY01000180.1 GCA_900539645.1 uncultured Clostridium sp.
CGTTTTTCTTTATATCTAGTTTAAAATTATCTAATACTACGTTATCGCCGTATACCTTATGTATTCCTCTTAATTCTATTATGTTTTCTGCCAAAGTATAACACCTCTCTCCTCAAAATTAAATCAAACATATTATTTAAATTTATAAATCTATAATTGCACTACTTTCGTATAATTTAGAAAGTAGGTGGTGTACTTACCCAAAGTACCTTAGCTACAGTTTTTCCTTCGTTTGATAGGAAGTGTTTAGCTCTCGGTTTAAAGTAGAAACTTTCTCCTTTTCTAACCTTTAGCTTTTTCTCTCCTAAATGAAGGAATACCGATCCTGCAAGCACATATCCAAATTCTTCTCCCTCATGAGGTTTTTCTTCTTTGTACTGACCTCCAGGTTGGATTGTAACTATTACCGGCTCCATCTCATTTTTCTGTGAGTTTGGAACTAGCCATTTAAATTCGTATTTTAATTCTTCGTCCTCTGTTTCAAACATATCATCTTTAACGAATACTATCTTTTCGCTCTCTGTATCATTAAAGAATTCTTTTAAGTTTGTCCCAAGTATCTCTAGTATATCTATTAAAGTAGCTATCGATGGTGATGTTAAATCATTTTCAAGCTGAGATATAAATCCCTTTGAAAGCTCGCATCTATTAGCTAACTCTTCTTGGGTGAGTTGCTTTTCTATTCTAAGTCTTTTAATCTTTTTACCTATTTCCATTTTCATTTACCCCTGTCTATATATAAATTTTTACTAAACTCTAAGTTTATCGTTTCTAAACTACAACAATTAGATATTATAAACAAAAAGTTTATTTTTTTCAAGGCTTATTTTGTTTTTTGTTACAATTTGTTTTATTTTTTATAATTAGCTTTTTTCAATGTATCCAACACTATGCCAATTTAACTAGTCAATATTAATATCCTCAAAGTTTAGTATTAGTATATTTATTTTTAAAAAATTACCTATATTTTTTTACATTCTTATGTCTTCAAATTTTACATAATCTTAAAAATTCATTCTCATTCATATGATTATCATCATATAAAACTTTTTTTACCTTTAAATATCAACTAATACAAGTCTTACATTATAATTAAATATCGATTAAATTTGCATAAAAAAAGAACCCCTTATAATTTAAAGAGGTTCCATAATTTTAAATTTCTCAAATCAATAGGCTTATTTTATAAAATGCTCAGATACTCTTTTTATGTATCTTATATCGTCTATTATGTATCTGTTCTCTACTTTTGTTCCATCAAATCTGCAAGCTTTAAATACTACTTTGATAGCTAGTCCTAGACCAAATGCACTTATTATAGTTCCTATACCTACTTTTCCTCCAAGTAGTATACCTATAGCAAGAGCAGTTATATCCATAGTAACTTTAACTACATTTGCTGATTTTCCAGTTTTTTTCTGTAGGCAAACCATAAGTCCATCTCTAGGTCCACTTCCTAATCCGCTGTCCATATAAAGAACCATGCCAAATGATAAGACTATTAATCCACCTATAAGAAGTGCTAATCCAGATACAAGACTACTAGATGTTGGAATATACCCTGAATATATTATCATATCCATAAATAAACCAACTAAAACCATATTAGCAACTGTTCCCCAGCCTATATTATCGCCAAATACAAAATCTGCAATCATTGTAAGTGCTGCGACAATTATAGTAGCTGTACCTATAGTTATACCAAGCTTATTAGATAATCCCTGATGAAGAACATCCCAAGGCTGCATACCTAAATTTGCATTTATTGTCATAACTATACCGATTGAGCATACAAAAAGCCCGATTACTAATTTAGCAACTTTTAATCCGATTGTCTTAAACATAGCATTATACACCATCCATTTTACAAATTTCATCCTTTGCCTATATAATACAAAAAATTTGTTGAAATTTCAAGGATTTATACGCTTTTTGTTAAGATTTATACAACTTTACAAGTTATCTGCTCCAAAAGCCAATGGCATTAAATCATCTATATTTGTTATTAGTGTTTTTTCTCCGTTAGATAGTATTATCTCCGCATCTTTTTCTATAAGCTCTGATAATACCTGTCTACAAGCTCCACAAGGAGTAACTAGTTTTTCCCCTTTAGATACTATTGCGATTGCTTTTATATGTTTTTTTCTATATCCATTAGAATACGCTGCAAATATCGCACTTCTCTCAGCACAGTTAGTAAGTCCATAAGAGGCATTTTCTACATTTGCTCCTAAGAAATATTTCCCATCTGTTGTTTCAACACAAGCTCCCACTTTATATTTTGAATATGGTGCATATGCGTTCTGCATAGCTTCAAATGCTTTATCTACTATTTTCATATCATTTCCTCTTTTCTCAAATTGTTTTTTTATATTATACAACATATACCTTATTTTTAACTAAGTTTTTTCTATAATTTTGCAAGAAATATTTCATTTATAAATTTTTCAGCATAGCTACTCTTTTTAAACAAAAAAGCCGGGCGAAATTACCCGGCTTAAATTTTATTCTGTTTTATTTTGTTTCTGTTGTTGGATTTTCTTCTGCTTTTTCAGCTTCAGTTTTATTTCCTTCAAATTTTACATCTGTAGCTGTTCCAGTTATTTTATCTTCTATTTTACTAGCATTCTTTATAGTCGCACCAGTTCCATTAACTTCTACAGTTTTTATTGATCCTGTATTTTCTAAAGTAACACTAGTACCATTTATTTTTACACTTGTTGTAGTTCCTTCATTTTTTATACTAGCTTTTGATGCGTCTACAGCTACATTTGTTATTGTACCTTTGTTTATAACAGCTATAGATTCAGCATTTGCATCTAATAATAAGTTTTCTACTTTTACTCCACCTGCAACGCTTAAAGAAGCTACTCTTTTTGTTTCTAATTCTTTTATAGATCCACCTACTATTTCTACATTAGCTTCAGCTGAGTCTAATGTAACTTTTCCATTGAAAGTTCCATTTATTTTTATATTTATAGCTTTATCAGTTGATATATTAAAATCATCTGAAGTATTTGCATTTGTTTTTAGAGTTATTGTATCACCAGCATTTACATTTGCTAATACAGTTTCTAAATCTGCTTTATTGTTTACTTCATAGTTTATACTAGTCTGAGTTGCTTTTATTTCTTCTATAGCATCTTCATTACCATTTCCACCAACCTGAGTTATAGTTTTTATAACTTTGCTTTTGAATAGGCTTTTCTGAGTATCTGATAATTTTGATCCAACTATAACTACAGGTGCACTATTTTTAGCTGCTAAAACACCTACAGAAAGAGCATCTATTAATTCTCCAGATTTTTTAAGTCCATTTTTAGCAACATATATATTATTTAATTCTTTACCTTTGTAGAATTCTTCTATAACTTTTGCATTTGTTTCATTTCTATTTTTACCTTCTATTCTTATAGCTGCTGGTAGTGATTCTGCTACTTCCTCAGAAACAACACTATCTCCACCTATTATATAAGAATTTGATATTTTATTGTCTTTTATGAAATCTTTAGATACTTCTATTCCTTTTTTAGGATTTGATAATATTATAGGCATTCCTTTTTCTGCTGCAATGGCTGCTATACTTACCGCATCTGCAAGACCATTTGTACCATTTACTACGGCTACACTATTGATATCTTCTAATTTATTAAAACAACCGTATCCGCATTTGCATAAGCTCTTTTACTTATCATAGCTGCAGTTTCGTATCTATTATCTCCAACTATTTTATCTACTATGCTGCATAAGCTGGTATAACTGTACCAACTGCCATAGTAGCTGCTAATGCAACTGTTGTGTA
>UQCY01000181.1 GCA_900539645.1 uncultured Clostridium sp.
ATTAAAATATATAAAATTTTTATTTTAAAACAATTTATTTAAAATTCAATAACTCCATTACATAAATCTTTAAAATCATTTTGTTTATATGCAGTATGAATTCTGTTCTCTTCAACGCACTTAATTAAATAGTTTATAATTTCATTCAACCTCTCACCAATAACGTCCGACTGAATTATTTTTAAAATTTCTTTAATATTTTGTATTTTAATTTTATTATTTTCACTAACAGAATCTAAGTGATCTTTTAATAAATATATTAAAATCTTAACTTGTTCTTTTGAAAGAAGACTAAAGAAATTATCATAAATAGATTTTGCACCTGGAGAAACACCATTACAGTATCCTACTTCACGACCAATTCTACATTCTAAAAATGTATTAATTATTTTTGTTGTTTGTTCTTTTGGTATATCCGAATAGTTTTTTATATATTTCATTATCTCTCTAGCTATTGGCGGTTCATTATAGTAATTATTGTATTCTTGATTAGCAATAAGTAATTCATCACATAAATTACTTATAATTAGACTTTTTGTATTTATAGTTAGATAATTCAATCCATCACATTTTTCAAAAAATGTATGAGCTAATTCAGCTTTTTCTTTTTCTAGATTATTTTTAAAAAATTCTACCTTTGTTCCTAATTCATACTTTGTTGCATCCAAAGTGTATATCCATAATTTAGATGATACTAAAAGAATATTATTTCTAACTATTGTAGAAGTTTTATCAGAAATATAAATACCAAATAAACTTATTATAAGTGTAGAAGTAATATTAGTTGGAAAATCTTTAAAAGATAACTCCATACTTTTAAGTGTTTCATCATCAATACTTTCATCTAAATTTTTTATATTTTCTATAATACCTTTTGACATTATAGCAGCATGAGATGCTTTTTCATTTATTACATCCTTAACGCAAATATCTAACCAACTAACTAATTCATAAGAGTTTATAGTCGAAAAATTCGGATGTGAAGCCCCTATTTGATTTCTCATATCTAGAATATAGCATAATTTACGGTGTATAATATCAGATATCCATTCTAGTTTCTTACAAGTATCTAATAACGTTTTATCTTTTATTCCCGATAAATCTTCTATAGTATTATACTCATGTCTTCTTTTTTCTCCAACTGCATTATCATAGAATGTTTCTAAACCATAAAAAACAATTTTTTCTCTTAAGTTGATAATAACCTCATTCCAAAGATAATTAAGAGCTGCATCAAATAACCCTATTGTGGATGCTGTAACAAATTTAGACAAGTAATTAGCATTTCTCTTTTGTTCGGCAGGAATATTTAATAATAAATCTGGTAAAATTTTAATTATAGCCTTCCTATCTGATGTTTCAGCAATGATATTTTCTGTTGGTAAGTTTAAAAATTCTAAATATTCTTTAAAAGTTTCTGTTTCAGGTGTTGAATTTTGGTTAACTATTATAACTTCATTATTATATTCTTCCATTTTATTCTCCTTTATAATATTTTCTATTAAAAAATAATTTATATTCTAAAGAGATATGATTGAAATTACTCCTACTAATAAAATATAAGTTTAATAAAGATTCTTAAACTCTTGATTTCTTTTATAAAGTAAGAACTTAAAAGACGAGAGAATTTTCCCTCGCCTTTAAAAATTATACATCAACTTGTAGTTAGTTCGAAAGTTTATTATTTTACGTTTGATAATCCTAAGAATTCAGCTATTGATTCTAAAGTTGTTCTTGCAACACCCTGTCCAACCTGAGTTAATTTAGTAAATCCGTCAGCACCTTTTTTATCTAGTATAGCAACTTTCTGATTATCAGTTATTTTATCTGTTGCTAATACTATTGGATTACCATTTGCATAGTTTGCTGCTGCTAATGCATCTACTAATTCTTCTTTATTTCTCTGACCATCTTTTACTAATACAACTTCATCTATATCACTAGGAGCATATTTTTCTATTATAGCAGCATTTGTTTCAAATCTATTATCACCAGCTACTCTAGCAACTTTATTGTTAGTAACTGCATCTATTTTATCATAATCAGCTTTAGATACTACTGATTCTCCACCTATTACAGCAACGCTATCATTTTTTAAGTTCTTTTCTATAAATCTTATAGCATCTTTAGTTAATCCACCTTTTTTAGAAACTATTATAGGAGTTTTTTCTTTAACTGCTACTGTTGCTATTGACATAGCATCTGCTTCACCTTCTGCACCTACTATAAATGCTTTTGAAACAGTTCCTAATGCTTCAGCTACTTCTAGTGAAGTTTCTTCTCTATTATCTCCACCATATCTTTCTACTGAGAATCCCATATCTTTTAATTCATCTACTAAAGATTCACTTAATACAGTTTCTCCACCTACTAAATGTATTTTTACATTTTTAAGTCTTGATTTTGGCACATTTACTGTTAATTCTTCTAAGAAATCTTTTGTTGCAGTTGGAAGTGAATCTGATTTTGATAATAATACTGCAGTACCAGCAGTATTATTCCATTTTTTATCAGCTGCTAGTGGTGCAGCTGCAAGTCCATCTACTAATGATTCACCATTTACTAATACTATATCATTCTGATTCGCATTACTAGCATCTGCAGTTTCGTTTATTCCCTGAGCTTTTGCTACATTTACTGCAGTTTCATATCTATTAGCACCTGCAACTATACCAACTGTATAATTACCTGTTGTCATCATATCATATAAAGACTGTAGTTCTTTTAGATTAGTTGATTTAACAGTTACTACTTTAACTTCACCAGTTGTTGTAACATCTTTATAACTAGCATAGTATGTTACTTTAAACTCTGCGACACCATTAGTTAACGCTGATGGTCTAACACCTAATTTAACAGTTTCTTTACCTGTTCTATTATTTTCTTCAGCTACTTTTTTAGCATTTTCTATATCTTTCTGTATTTCTGTTCCTTTTGCTGTTAATGCTAATCCGTCATATAAATCTTTTGCTAAGTATGTTACCTGTTCAGCTTTTTTTGAATCATCAACTAATTTATATGATTCTTTCACTTCTGGATCAGCAGTTATTACAGCTGATTTCTGATATTTTGATGCTTTAGTTGCAAATCCTACACATTCCTGAACTTTATCTGTTATTTTACCATCTTTATCTAATGGTAAATTGAAGTTTAATTCATCTGATTCTGTGTTAAGTTCTATTTTTACATTTTCTTCTTTTGAAGCTGTTAAGTCTTTTATTGCTTCTAGTGTTACAGTAGCTCCTGTTTTTTTATCATTAACTTTTATTTCTTTAACAAAATCATTAGATGCTGGATCAACTATGTTAGCAGTAGGATTTTGGAAATCATCAACTCCATATTTTTCTACTTTACCTGTTGCTTCTATCTGTGTACCAGGTATTATCTGTCCTAAGAATTCAGTTGTTTTTCTTTCTACTACCTGTACTGTCATATCTGCTTTAAGAGCATCGTTAGAAAGTATTTTTTCTATTTCTTTTATATCGTATGTTTCATTCCCAGTTACACTTGAATCAATTGTGTTTAAAGCAACCTCTTTTCCATCTTTATCTAATACTTTTATTCCGTATGCTGATGCATTATCTTTCATTAAATCAGACACTTCTGATGATACGAAATTTGTTTTTAATTCATTATTAGTTGATATCATTTTTGTTTTTGCTAAATCAACTATTTTTTTTGCTAATAATGATTTTTCACTCATATTAACATCAGTTACTTCTGCTGCCATCACTGGCGCTACTGCACTCGCTAACATCGCTCCTGCCATTA
>UQCY01000182.1 GCA_900539645.1 uncultured Clostridium sp.
CTATTTTTGTATTTATACATTTTAAAAAAACATATGTTCTCTATTTAGAAATTATAAAGCTAAAAAGTAATAAAAATTGTTAAAATTTCAAAGAAAAATTCATTAAAAAGTATATATAAATATTTTTTTATTACATTAATTTAAGAAAAAAGTTATTATAGTGTTTAACAATTTGTGAATAGATGTTAAAGATATAAAAACAGAATCATTTAATATTCCTTTATATGATGAATTAATTGAAAATATACCATCTGACATTAAGGAAATTATAAAAAATTCTATGGGAGAGGATAAAGTTTTATACTTAAATAAGGTTTTATTCGATTATGGAATATTTAGTGTAGATATAGAAAAAGAATCTACAGCAATAAAAAGATTATTTGAAGTTTTATGTCCTCTTATAGATATAATCGAAAATGATAAAGTTTTATTGTGGGATGAAATTGAAATGGGATTACATAGTAGTATTTTAGATACACTTATAAAGATTTTTATAAATGAAAAAGGTTCAAAAGCTCAGCTAATATTTACAACTCATGATATAAGTTTACTGAATTTAGATAATTTAAGAAGAGACCAGATTTGGTTTACTGAACTAGATAAAGAGGAAAGAAAAACTGATTTATATTCACTTTCAGATTTTAAAAATATAAGAAAAACAGATAATATAAGTAGAAATTATATTGAAGGAAGATATGGCGCAATTCCATTTATTAAAACTAATCTTCAATCTATTCAAGAGGAGGTTTAGATATTATGAGTAATAGTCTGAACTTGATGAATAGAGATTCTAGAAAAAATGATAGGGTACAAAAAATACCGAAAGCATTGGCTTTTAGTCATGAAGAAATAAAAATTCACTTTAGAGAAAATATTAAATATATAGAGGATTCATTAAATGTTTTGGATAATAATAATCTAAACAAAGAAGATGAAGAAAATATACTGAGATCTCGGATAATGTTTTTAGATAGTTCAATTGATTTTTATATGCATGAAATAACTAAATATGGAATGAAGAAAATGTTTGATGGTCAGTGGAATAGAAATGATAAATATTTAGATTTTAAAATAAATTTAGACACTCTGCATACTATAAGTGAGTTGAATGAGAGAGAATTTTTTAATGATGTTATTAATAAATCTATATCATCAGATACATTTATGGATTTTAATAGTATAAAGAAACAACTGAATATGATTGGTTTAGATATTAATGTTATTTCTAGAGCGGTATTTTATAAAAAAGGTGATAATGCTAGTTCTATAAATAAGTTGAAAGATTTTTTAAATAATCTTTATTATAGAAGAAATAGGATGGCCCATCAATCAGATAGAGATACTGCAACTGGTAGAAGGGGAGATATTGATAGAGATTTTGTAAAAATAAATATTAATACTGTAGTTAATATTGTTTCTGCTATAGATGATAAAATAGTCAAGAAAGATATGTTGATTGAAGAAGAAAAGCTATAATTTTACAGAACATATGTTTTTAAAAATTATTGAAACAAAAATAGACTTACTAAGCAAGTCTATTTTTGTCTCTATTTATTTTACATATAATTTGTAAACTATATGTATTTAGAAATATATAAGAAAAAAGACGAGGAAAACTCACTCGTCTTTTTGATATAAAAACTATTATTTAAATATTTAACAACTATCTATTAGTTAATCCTAATTCTCTAGCTATAGTTTTAACTACATCTCTTGATACACCGTGTCCTACCTGATATAATGCTTCTGCATTTTTAGCATTTAATATTAATGCGTTAGTCTGTTCTTTTGATAAGCTGTTTGTAGCTAATACTATTGGAGCATTTTTAGCTGCTGCCATATTTGCTGCTGCTAATGCATCTACTAATTCTGTTTTATTAGCTTTACCATCTTTTGCTACTATTACATTTTCAGCTCTTAAGAAGTTACCTTTGTAGAATTTCTTGATTATTTCTGCATTTGTTGACTGTCTATTTGCTCCAGATATTCTTGCAACACCATCAGCTTCTGCTTTTATTGCTTCATAATCAGCTTTAGATACAACTGCTTCTCCACCTATTATTGTAGCTTTTTTACCTTTTAATTCATATGTTGCATCTTCAGATATTCCATTATTAGCACCTACTATTATTGGAGTTCTAGTTTCTGCTGCTACAGCTGCTATTGACATTGCATCTGCTTCACCATTTGCTCCTACTACATATACATCTGAATCATTTCCATATTTAGAATCTTCTATAGCTTCTGCTACTTCTAATGAAGTTTTTTCTCTGTTAGATCCACCGAATCTTTCTACGCTGAATCCTAATGATTTTAATTCTCTTTCTAAATCTTTAGAAAGTACAGTTTCTCCACCTACTAAGTTTATAGTTACTTTACCTAAGTTTCCTATTTTAACTTCTGCTAAAACTTCTTTTAAGAAAGCTTTAGTTGCATTTGGTAATCCATCTGCTTCTGTTAATAATATTGGAGCATTTTTAGTTGAAGCTAAAGGAGCTGCAGCAAGTCCATCAACTAATGCATTTCCGTTTACTAATACTATTTCTCCATTTTTAGCTATAGTTCTAACATCAGCATATTCTTTAGATATTTTTGCAGCTGTTTCATATCTGTTGTCACCTGCTAATATATCTACTCTTGCTAATGGTTTTACCATCCATTTTGCTAATCTTTCTGTATTTGCTTCGTTTGTTCCTGTTATTGTATATGTTTCAGCAGCAAGTTTTCCAGTTTTACCAAATGTTATAGAGAATCTTGCTTTTCCATTAACCATTTTTATTGCTTCAGCAACATTTCCTTCTGTTATAGCATGAGTAAGGTCAACATTATTTCCTTTTATAGTTATATGTCTTCCCATTGCTTTAGCTTCTTTTATAGCTGTGAAGAAATCATGTCCTTTTTCTGTTAACATTAATCCATCATATAATTCATCTACTGTTAAATCATATCCACCTGGTGTTATAGATATTTCTCTTACTAATTCTGATTTTATATCAGTAGCACCTGTTACTGCTGGTAATTCAGCAAATCCATAGAATTCTCCTGGAGTTACAGGGTTGAAAGTCTGACCACTAACCCAAGGTCTAAATGCTTCTTCATCTCCATCAGCATTTATAAATTTGCTTACATCTATCTGGTTATCTCCTAAACCAATAACTATAGAGTTATTAGTATCTCCTTCCATACCAGTATCTTTTGTGAATGTTATTGTAACTTTTTCAGTTCTTTCATCAAATTTAGCTGATGATACAAGTGCTTCATATTTTGCAGCTATATCTGTTCCATTAGTTTTGTAGAATGAACTAGCTAAAGTTCTTAATTCATTCACTTTTGTATATTTTGGAGTTTCTGTTTTTATTTCATAACCTAATACTTTTCCATCAACTTCTTTAAATCCATCAGAGTAAACTTCTATTTTATCTCCTGAATCTAAGTTGTTAAATACATTCTGCCATACTTCCTGTGATGCACCAGCAACTAACTTATCCTGATATTTTCCGTTTATGTATATTGCATAAACTGATTTTTTTCTTAAGTCTGTTTTTCCATTTCCAGGGTTATTTTCTTTTACATTTGAGTAAACTTTAGAATCAACTAGAGTTCTTAACTCATCCTGTAAAAGTCCTAATTCATTTGCTGATACTTCACTCTTCTGCACTTCTGCTGCCATCACTGGCGCTACT
>UQCY01000183.1 GCA_900539645.1 uncultured Clostridium sp.
CAAGTGATAACAAAGTTTATCTTCGTATAGGAGATAAGTCAAAACTATTAACACATAATGAAATAACACAACTTGAATATGATAAAGGAGATAGAAGTTTCGAGGATTTAGTCATAAAAGATTCTAGCTTTGATGATGTAGATATAGAACTTTTATTAAAATACAATATGCTATTCCAAAAATTATTGAAGAAGTAAGACAAGCTATAAATTTTCAACTCAGAGAATTTCAATATCTTGATAAAGATGGTATTTTCAAAATAATACATGAGTATCCTGAATTTGCTTGGTTTGAAGGTATTGTAAATAGCTTAACTCATAGGAATTATTCTATTATTGGAGATTATATTAGAGTTTCATTGTATGACGATAGATTAGAAATTTTCAGCCCTGGAAAACTTCCAAATATAGTTACTTTGGATAATATGAAAAATACCCGCTATTCTAGAAATCCAAGAATAGCAAGGGTATTGAGTGAGTTTGGATGGGTTAAAGAGCTTAATGAAGGTGTAAAAAGAATATATGATGAGATGGATGGTTTTTACCTAAATAATCCTACTTACTCTGAACCTAATAGAAACTCTGTCTTACTTGTACTTGAAAATAGTATAACTTCAAGAACCTTAAGAACTGAAGATAGAATGCAGAAAAATTTTGATGAATCAGTTTTTAATTCTTTGAATGAATATGAAATTAAAATTGTTCAATATTTAATGACAAATGAAAAAATAACTGTGAAAATAGCTTCCTCTTTAACAAAAAGAAGTGATGTTACATCTAGAAATAATTTAAAACAATTAGAAAGCATGGGGGTTTTGCAGTGGCATGGTAGTAATAAAAAAGATCCTACTCAATATTACACTCTTAACCCTAAATACAAATAGTTATATTTATTAAACACTCAAAAATATTTTAGAGTAACTTTCGAGTACTTTCGAGTAACTTTCGAGTAGATATAATACTTTCTAAGTATTTCTATGTGACTTCTAAGTAGGTATATACTTTCTAAGTATTTCTATGTAACTTCCATGTAAAAAGGGATTGTCACAGTTAAATTCTGCAACAATCCCTTTCTTATTTATGAATTGATTTTTTCGCACATTTATTTATACACTTGCCACATCTTATACACTCCACGCTATTTGGATTTTCATACGGTTTTATTCCCATTTTACACTTTTTTCGACACAACCCACACTTATTACAGTTGCTATCCACCTTATATCTAAACGGAGATATTTTATTAAACAAACCTAAAAATACCCCAAAAGGACAAAAATATTTGCAAAACGGTCTAAATACGAATAGCGACATCAAAAATACTGTACTAAATCCAAATAATTTTACAAATATCTTAGCATCTCCAAATATACTCTTATCTTGCATAATGGAAACTGGCACTAAGATTATCAACGTAATAAATATAATGTATTTTATTTTCTTTAGATGTTTTTCATAGGGAAGCTCTACAAATTTTTTAGAATACGGTATTTCAAAAATTAATTCTTGCATAATTCCTAGTGGGCAAATTGTAGAACAAGCTAATCGTCCACCAATGGCCAATATCAACAGAACAATTAAAAATATCATATCTGAACTTTCCTCTCTAATTTTCACTTCTATTATTTTCTAATCAAGTATTATATTATTTGATTAAATACTATTTTTTAGGCACTAATAAAGCCACATTTTCCACATGCACACTATGCGGGAACATGTCAACTGGCTGAATTTCAACACATTTGAAGCCTCTTTCGTCCATATATGCTAAATCTCTCGCCAAAGTAGATGGGTTACAAGAAACGTAAACCACTCTCTCTGGATCCATAGAAACTATAGTATCAAGCACTTTTTCGTCGCAGCCCTTTCTTGGTGGGTCGACAACGACAACATCTGCTTTCTTTCCTTCTTTGTACATCTTTGGAACAACTTCTTCTGCTTTTCCAGCGTAGAACTCAGTATTTTCAAGTCCGTTAAGTTCTGCATTTCTCTTAGCATCTTTTATCGCATCCTCGACAATCTCAATTCCATAAACCTTCTTAGCCTTCTGTGCTAAGAATAGAGAAATTGTACCAATTCCGCAGTATATATCGAAAACTGTTTCATTTCCAGTTAAATTTGCATACCCTAAAGCCTTGTTGTATAACACCTCTGTCTGAACAGGATTTACCTGGAAGAATGAAAGTGGAGATATTTCAAACACAAGATTTCCTATATAATCGTTTATTTTTCCTGTTCCACATATAACTTTGTTTTCTCTTCCAAGAATTACATTTGTCTTATTTGTATTTACATTTACAACTAAAGTCTTAAATCCTTTTATTCTTTCTTCAAGCATTTTCGCAAGTTTATTTACATTTGGTATATTTTTTCCATTTGCAACTAATACAACCATAACTTCTCCAGTTGTAAATCCGATTTTTGTAACTATATGTCTTAAAAGTCCTTTGTGCTTCACTTCATCGTACACACTTATATTATTTTCGACGATAAATTCTCTAACAACTTCTATTATTTCGTCATTTAATTCGTGCTGAATCATACACTTAGCTGTTGGAATTACCTCGTGGCTCTTCTTTTTATAGAACCCTATCACAGGCTCTCCTTTTCTCATCTGAACTGGGAACTGAGCCTTATTTCTGTATCTAAATGGAGTTTCCATACCTATTGTATCGTGTATAGTCGCCCCTTCAATCTTACCAATTCTTGAAATAACCTGCTTAACCTCGTTAGTTTTAAGCTCAAGCTGCTTGTTGTAGTCAAGCTCCTGAATCTGACATCCACCACACATCTTTAAGCTATCGTCACAAACTCTCTCTACTCTGTATGGAGAATGCTCGATAATCTCAACAAGATCACCAACTGCATAATTTTTCTTAGACTTATTTATCTTTACCTTAACCTTTTCTCCAACTAATGCACAGTCCACAAAAACTGTAAACCCGTCGTATTTACCAATTCCTACACCAGACTCACCCATGTCCACTATGTCTACTATGTACTCTTTATTTTTCTCTAGCATAACTTCCTCCATTTTCTAAAATTTTCATCTATCTCAATCAAATTCTTTCCAAAATTATTATCTATCAAAAATCACTTACTTTTGACTTTTTCAGACCTAAAAATTATTATTCTCAAAATTTAATTTTAACAGAAAAAAGCCCTGTACTCAAGTACAAGACTATAAACAACAATATATAAATTATACAAATTATTTTTAAACTATCACTAATTTTTTACTACTTTTTACCAAATTTTAATACTAAAAAGTGGTAAAAAATAGTAAAATTTTTAGACAATAAGTATAAAAAATGTTATACTTATCTTAAAGAAATAGATAATAAAAAGGGAGAAATTGTAACTTAGTGGTATGAGTAATATTTCCCCAAGAAATATTTATATTTGGAGAATCACTCTTGTCGGTCAACTAGAGTGATTTTTTTATTAGATCATATATCATAGCACCTATAATCCGGATAATTATTTCATCCGAGTGCTTTATGATTATCTTCAATAACTTCTTAATAAAGTCAATAAAACAATCTAAAATTCCAACCTATACTTCAATATAAATCAAACTTTTCTATCTAAGTCTGTAAATTACTCAATATCAAGTAGGGGCTAACTTGTAGCCCCTCTCACACCACGGAGC
>UQCY01000184.1 GCA_900539645.1 uncultured Clostridium sp.
TAAAAGACTTTATAAAGAAAGTTCAAGAAAGATGCGTTGGACAGGAAGTAATGAAAAGTCTTACTCCTGGTCAGCATGTAATAAAAATAGTCAATGAAGAGCTTACTGCCTTAATGGGAGATGTTCAGAGTAAAATAATGATAGCATCTAAGCCACCAACAGTAATAATGATGGTTGGTCTTCAGGGGGCAGGTAAAACTACTACAGCAGGTAAGCTAGGTGGATACTTTAAGAAACAGGGTAAAAAACCGTTATTAGTAGCTTGTGACGTTTATAGACCAGCAGCTATAAAACAGTTACAGGTTGTAGGAGAAAAATTAGATATACCAGTATTTGCTATGGGAGATAAAGAAAATCCAGTAAATATAGCAAAAGCAGGTCTAAGCCATGCACAGAAAAATGGAAACGACATGGTTATAATAGATACAGCTGGTAGACTTCATGTTGACGAAGTTCTTATGGAAGAACTTAAAAATATAAAATCAGAAGTAAAACCTCATGAGATCCTTCTTACTGTCGATGCTATGACAGGACAGGATGCAGTAAATGTTGCTGAAAGTTTCAATGAAGCATTAGGTATAGACGGAGTAGTACTTACTAAGCTAGATGGTGATACAAGAGGTGGGGCAGCATTATCAATAAGAGCTGTCACAAAGAAACCTATTAAATTCATAGGGATGGGAGAAAAATTAGAAGATTTAGAACCATTCCATCCAGATAGAATGGCATCTAGAATATTAGGTATGGGCGATGTTTTAAGTCTGATTGAAAAAGCTCAAGAAGCTGTCGATATCGAAAAGGCCAAAGAACTTGAGAAAAAAATGAGAAAACAAGAATTTGACTTTGAGGATTTATTAGATCAGTTTGAGCAGCTTAAAAAAATGGGTTCAATGGATAAGTTATTAGGCATGATGCCAGGAATGGCAAACATGAAAAATCAAATCGGCGATGTAGACCTACAGAATAACAAAGATATGAAGAGAAGTATGGCTATAATTCAGTCGATGACAGTGGAGGAAAGAAGAAATCCTTCAATATTAAACGCTTCTAGAAAGAAAAGAATAGCAAAAGGAAGCGGAACATCAGTGCAGGAAGTAAACAGATTAATAAAACAGTTAAATGAAATGAAGAAAATGATGAAGATGTTTACTGGAATGACACAAGGCAAGGGTAAAAAGAAAAGGGGCGGTTTTGCCGGATTACCTTTTTTTAAATAATAAAAAATAAAAATAGAAAAATTTTCGGAGGTGGCTGTAATGGCAGTTAAAATAAGATTAAAAAGAATGGGAGCAAACAAAAAACCTTTCTACAGAATAGTAGTAGCAGACTCTAGAGCTCCAAGAGATGGTAAATTCATAGAAGAAATAGGATACTACAACCCAGTAGTAGAACCAAAAGTATTAAAAATAAACAACGAAAGCGCTGAAAAATGGTTAGCAACAGGTGCTCAGCCAACAGAAACTGTTAAAAAATTATTAGAACAGAACGGTGTTAAAACTTCTAAATAATAAACGGGAGATGTAAAACTATGATAAAAGAGCTAGTTGTAGATATAGCTAAGGCTCTAGTTGATAACCCAGATGAAGTAGTAGTAAGTGTTTCAGAAGAAAAGGATGAAATAATCCTAAAACTTACTGTTGCTCCAGACGATATGGGAAAGGTTATCGGAAAACAGGGAAGAATAGCAAAAGCTATCAGAACTGTAGTTAGATCCGTTGCAAATAAAGAGAAAATAAAAGTATCTCTTGAGATAGTATAAGTTGGATTAGGTCTTATGGCCTAATCCTTTTTAATAACCTTTTATAATAGCAAAATAAACTAGAACTTACAAAAAGATTAAGGTGGATATTATGGCAAAAAAAGTAACTCATTTTAAGGTTGGTAAAATAGTAAAAACACAGGGCCTAAAAGGTGATGTAAGAATTTATCCTACAACAGATGATATCTACAGATTTGACTACCTTGAAGAATTTTATGTAGGAAAAGATAGAGAAAATCCTTGGGAAGTTGAAGATGTTAGATATAAAGGCAACCTTGTCATAATGAAAATAAAAGGCATAGATAGGGTTGAAGAGGCTGAAAAGCTTGTAGGAAAAGATATATATGTATCTAGAGATGAGTCATTTGAGCTTGAAGAAGGAGAATTCTTTATAGCTGACATGATAGGTATGGATGTATATACTGTTTCAGGCGAAAAAGTAGGTGTTTTAAAAGAAGTACTTCAGTATTCAGCTAATGATGTTTATGTTATAAAAAATGAAGAAGGAAAAGAATATCTTATACCGGCTGTTATGAAATTTGTACCAGAAATAGATATAGAAGAAGGTAAAATGATAATAGACCCTATAAAAGGTATGCTTGACGACTAGGTGATTGATATGAGATTTCACATAATGACTCTATTTCCCGAAATATTTAACTCTTATATGAACGAAAGTATAATGAAAAGAGCTATAGAAAAAGGGATAATAGATTGTAAAGTATATAATATAAGAGATTTTTCTGAGAATAAACATAAAAAAGTAGATGATTATCCATTTGGTGGAGGGGCAGGGATGGTTATGACTCCTCAGCCGATAATCGATACATATAAACATATAGTAGAAACAAATAAAATTGAAAATCCTAGAGTAATTTATCTTACTCCAAAGGGAAAAGTACATTGTCAGGAAATAGCTAAAAAACTATCTGTAGAGGAGGATGTAATCCTTCTTTGTGGACATTATGAAGGTATAGACCAAAGAGTAATAGATATGATAGTTACAGATGAGATATCTATAGGAGATTATGTTCTTACAGGTGGAGAGCTTGCTGCATTAGTGGTAATAGACTCTATTTCTAGACTTATTCCAGGAGTTCTTGGTCAGAATGAATCTTTTGAAGATGAATCTTTTGAAAATAATCTACTAGAATATCCTCAGTATACTAGACCTAGAGTATATGAGGGAAGAGAGGTGCCAGAAGTATTGCTTTCTGGAAACCATAAGAAAATAGATGAATGGAGATTAGAAGAATCTATAAAGATAACTAAGGAAAGAAGACCAGATCTTTTGGACAAAAAATAGTGAAAAAAAATCTTGTAAATTGATTTTTTTTATAGTATAATATAACTTGTTGAAAATACGGGCGTTCCTCTGTGCACCGGTCAAGCATCAATGAACGTCTATGAACTTAGGAGGAAATATGAACGAAATAATAAGAGCAATCGAAAACGAACAGTTAAAAAATGAAGTTCCTAACTTTGGACCTGGGGACACAGTAAGAGTACACGTTAAAATCGTGGAAGGTAAAAGAGAAAGAATACAGGTATTCGAAGGTGTAGTATTAAAAAGACAGGGTGGAGGAGCTAGAGAAACTTTCACTGTTAGAAAAATGTCTTTCAACTGCGGTGTAGAAAGAACTTTCCCAGTACATTCACCAAAAGTAGAAAAAATAGAAGTAACTAGAAGAGGTAAAGTAAGAAGAGCTAAACTAGGATACTTAAGATCTAGAGTTGGTAAAGCTGCTAAAGTTAAAGAAGCAAAAGGATACAAATAAGATTTGATTTAATATGAGAGAACAGGGACTGATGCACTATCAGTCCTTTTTCTATAATATGGAAAAATAATA
>UQCY01000185.1 GCA_900539645.1 uncultured Clostridium sp.
GTTTTTTCTTTTTTGTTCAATTCCCATAAAATATTTTCATCAAAAAAATATTTTTTATATTTATTCAAAGTCTGCTTAAAGTATTTTTTAAGATAAAGTTTTTTAAAGTTTTCTATATACTAGCTAATATATTAATAAAATCTATAATTCTAGTAATCTATAGACAGATAAAGCATATATTTCAGTAGCTTTTATCATATTTTTTATGTTTACTCTTTCATTTTCCTGGTGCTCAGTTTTTTCATCAAATGGGAACATTGCTCCAAAAGCTACACAGTTATCAATAGCTTTTGCATAAGTAGCTCCACCTGATGATTTTGGTGTTCCTTCAAGTCCTGTTTCCTGTTCGTAAACAGATACAAGTGTCTTTATAAGCTCAGAATCTGCTGGAACATAAAGAGATTTTAGTCTATCAAACTCTTCAAATTCAAGTCCATAGTTAGCAGCATTTTCTTTTACTGCATTTTCTAAATCTTCTATAGTGAATTTTACAGGTACTCTTGAATCAAACCCTATCTTAGATTCTTTTTCGTTTATTATAAGCTCGCCTAAGTTTAGAGTAAGTGTCCCAGATACGTCATCTACGCAATTAGGAAGTATCTTGCTACCAACTGAGTCAGATAATTCGGCAACAAATCTTATAACATCATCTTTTACACCTATTTCATAAAGAGCTTTACAAAGTCTTTCTATTGCATTTACTCCCTTGTCAGCAGATGCAGCGTGTACTCTTTTCCCAATAACAGTTATGCTTTCTCCATCTTTTTCATATTCAAATTTTAACTCATCTAGTTTTTCTGCTAATTTGTCGGCAAGTTCTCCAGTATAATTAGCTACTCCAGGAACTGCATTTAATGCTCCAGATATATTTAAACTTAAATCTTTAGATCCTTTTCCTCTTAAATAGAACTGCACTAGAGATTTTTCTGCATTTGTCACTGGGAATGAAGAATCTGGTGTAAATCCCATAGATGGTATTTCTTCACCATTTTCTGTGTATTTTGCAATACATCTCCATAAATTTTCTTCGTCACCACCAATTATAAATCTAACTCTTTTGCCAAACTTAACCCCAGCATCTAAAAGAGCCTTAACAGCGTACATTGCAGCTATTGTAGGTCCTTTGTCGTCCTGAGTTCCTCTTCCGTATATGTATCCATCTTCTTCAGTTGCTGAAAATGGAGGGAATTTCCACTTAGATTCATCTCCTATAGGAACAACATCTATATGCCCTAATATTCCAATAAGTTCTTCACCTTCTCCAACTTCTGCATATCCATAGTATCCGTCTTTGTATACAGTCTTAAACCCTAGAGATTCTGCTATTTCTAAAGTTTTTCTAAGAGATTCGTCTACTCCCTTACCAAACGGCATTGATTCTGTTGCTGTATTTTCATCCATTACACTATTTATTCTTACAGCAGCTTTGATTGATTCAATCATATCTCTTCTGTTTTCATTCACTATATTTTTTATCTTAGCTTCCATTTTTAATTTTTCCTTTCTTTAATTTAAAGTTAATTTTAACTTTTAAATTTATTTTATTTTTGTTTTAATTATAATTTGATTAATCGTTATTCTATTTACTTTTTTTATTAATTTATTTTCACAGTTTTTATTATATCATGGATATATTATTTTAGGAATTTTATCTCTATATTAGTATGTCTATAAATATTTTAGATTATGAATTTAAATAATTTAGTGTAAATAAAAAAAGAGAGCCGAAGCTCTCTAATTTTATTAATATTCTATTAAAGATTTTATTAATCATATCTAAAAGTAAGTTATTTTTAATGTTTATATATTACCATCCAAAGTCAGTAGTTGCGTACATACTACCGTCTTTTGCTCTGTAAACACCAACACCTACATTATTGAAATCACCACTTAGCATATTCGCATTATGTCCTGGAGAATTTTTCCATCCTTCAAAAGATTTCTGAGCATATTCTTTAGCTGATGGAGTACGTTTTCCATAAGAACCAAATATGTTTTCTCCCATTAAAGGAACACTTCCACCTTCATTAGGATACATTTCATCAATCAACATTCCATTGTAATCATGAGCAAAGTAATTGTTATCTGCCATATGTTTAGATTTTAAGTATGCCCATCTTTCTAATCCTGCTTCAGGTTTTAAAGGATGCACTCCATAACTTGCTCTATGTGCATTTATTAATTTATAGAATTCTTTTCTATACTCTGCCTGATATGCTTCAGAGTTTACATTTACATTTGTACTAGGTTTGTTTCCATTTGGTTTATTTCCTCCTGGTTTATTTCCATTTGGTTCTTTTATTATAAGAGTTAAAGTTTTATATGCTTTTGCACCATCAGAGTCAGTAACCTCTAAATTTAGTTTATATGTTCCTGGATACATAGCTGCTGGAGGATCTATAAGCATTACTTCATTTGTTAAATCCCCATCTTCTTTGTCATAAGCCTGAACACCATATTCATTTACATCTATTTGTTCATAATATTCAAGTATTACAGTGTCTTTTTTAGCAGTTATAACAGGTTTTGTATTTCCTGATAGGTCTATATCTTTCATTCCGCCTATCTGAATAGCATTCTTTCCTTTTAATATGCTATTATCAGAATTTGAAGATACAAGTACTACACCATTGTCTTTAGCTAGTAAAGATGAAGTAAGCGCATCTACAAGAGGATTTCCTTTAGCACAGTATAGTGTATTAGAACTTGAGTAGAAGTTCTTAATTACTGCTCTATTTGTTTCATATCTATTATTTCCAGAAATTCTTTTTGCACTAAATTTTGATACTAATGAGTTTGATACAACAGCATTTCCACCTATTGCAAAGTATTTTACTCCAGATTTTTTGCTCTGAGATGATGAACTTCCATTAGTTAATATTATAGGAGCTTTATCTCTAGCTGCAACTGGTGCTACAGACATAGCATCTGCTTCACCTTTATTTCCATTTACTATAAATGCTTCACTATAGTTTCCTACAAGGACTGCAACTTTTTCAGAAGTTTCTATTCTATTTTTTCCTTCTATTCTTATAATTTCCTTATCTGATAATTGATTTTCAACCTTTGAACTTATAGCCACATTACCACCAATTATATAAACTTTTTCTACATTTTGCAGTCTTTCCATAGTTTCACTAGGTATTGAATCCTTTTTAACCAATAATATAGGGGCATTTTCTTTACCAGCTAAACTAGATGCAGATAATCCATCTGCCAAGCTCTTATCTGAATTTACAAGAATAGCAGTATTATAACTGCTTATATTATCTGCTATTCTTGCCGCTGTTTCATATCTATTGGCACCCGCTATTTCTGATATCTTACTAGCAGATACAGGTACAAGTGATGTACCAAACAAAACAGCACTTAAAGTAAGAGCACTTAATTTTTTTGCAAATTTCATAGTAATCTCTCCTCACATTTTATATTTTTGTAATTTTCATACAAATATACCTTGATTTAAGTATCTCATAATTTCATTTTTATGTAAAGTTTTTACAAAAAATAATATCATTAAAAAAATCAATATAAAAAAAGAGGGTGTTTCTCCCAATGTCATTAAGTTAGTAGAAAAACATAAAGACCTCAATATT
>UQCY01000186.1 GCA_900539645.1 uncultured Clostridium sp.
GGTAGCTACGCCTTTTATGGACTTTCACCACAGATTAATAGCATGCCCGTCATACAAAAAAAGACTGCTACAAAATTTGTAACAGTCTAAGTTATTTATATCTTATTCTACAACGTGTTTTTTCTGAGCAATTACTCTCTTAGCTATATTAACAGCGTGGTCTGATACTCTTTCAAGAGCTGTTATTATATCAAGGAATACAACACCATTGTCTATACTACAAAGGTTGTTGTTTAATCTATACATGTGACTTGCTCTACAAGTTTTTTCCATCATATCTACTTTTTCTTCTATCCGGAATACTTTATATGCTAAGTTAATATCATCATTTTTAAATGCTTCTAACGCACTGCTGTATGCAGATATTACATAGTTGTATATTTCTTCTAGCTGGTTCTTACCTTGTTCAGAGAACTCTAAATCTCCATCTATCATTATCTGAGAAAGTTCAGCTATATTCTTAGCATGATCCCCTATTCTTTCTATGTCGTTTACTGTGTTGAATAGGTTGTCTACAGCTTCTCTTGAGTCTTCATCTAATGCTGCAGTTTTTGATAGTTTTAGAAGGTAATTAAGTATAATTTTCTGTAGTTCGTTTACAGTTTCTTCCTTAACAAAAACTTTGCCCACATATTCATCAGATTTTTCAAGTATTGCTGATATTGAGCAATCTAAGCTTTCTTTAGCTTTTTTACCCATTCTTGAAGTTTCTTTTATAGTATTGATAAGAGCTATTGAAGGTATTTCAAGCATCTTATCATCGATGTATTTAACTGTTTTGATATCTTCTTCATCTTCAGCTTTATCAGGAATTATTCTCATTGCCATTTTAATTATTATATTATTGAATGGAAGTAATATTAAAACAGATATTATGTTGAATAATGTATGAGTATTTGCTATCTGTCTTGCAACATTTCCTGGATCCATTCCTGTAACTACTGATACAACTGGTTTATTAAGGAATATTAAGAATAATATTGTTCCTAATACGTTGAATATTAAGTGTATTACCGCAGCTCTCTTGGCATTTTTATTTGCCCCTATACTTGAAAGAAGTGAAGTAACACAAGTACCTATATTCTGTCCGTAAAGTATTGGTAATGCTGCATTTAGAGGTATTAGTCCTTCAGCTGCTAATGCAACTAGCATACCCATTGAAGCACTTGAACTCTGTACTATTGCTGTTATACCAAATCCTAGTAATAATCCTAAAAGTGGATACTGTCCAAATGAAACTAACATATCTGTGAATCCTTTGTAATCTCTTAAAGGTTCAACAGCATCTTTCATGAATTCCATACCTGTAAATAACATACCAAATCCTATAAGGATTTCTGCTATATGTTTTACTTTTGGATTTTTACCAAATAAATAAAGTACTATCCCTATACCTAGAGCTACTGGAGCCATACCATTAAGGTTGAACGATACCAACTGTGCTGTAACAGTTGTACCTATATTCGCACCCATTATAACCCCAATTGCCTGTTTTAATGTCATGATTCCCGCATTAACAAATCCGACAACCATTACTGTAGTAGCACTTGAACTCTGTATAACCGCTGTAACACCAGTACCTACAAGTACTCCCATAAATATATTACTTGTTAAAAGTTTTATAATCGCTTTTAATTTTGTCCCGGCAGATTTTTGTAATCCCTCTCCCATAAGGTTCATACCATATAGGAAAAGACCAAGTCCTCCCATTAGACTTATTACTATGCTCAAAAAAATCTCCTCCTCCGCTATAGATTATTTCTATTCGTTTTCCTTTTTGCACATTAATTTTATGATATCAAATTCAAGGATTAGTTTAGTTAAATCTATGTTAAAAATGTTAAAAAAGCATAACAAATTTAATATTTTATTTTTTTATTATTTCTAATTTTTTAATCGGCAACTATAGATTTTTACTTTACACTTTTGTATTTTTCGATTATTTTTTCAGCACATTTTATTCCATCTACTGCTGCAGTTACTATTCCTCCTGCGTATCCAGCTCCTTCACCACATGGGTAAAGTCCTGCTACACTCATAGCTTCAAGAGTTTCTTCATTTCTTACAATTCTTATTGGAGAAGATGATCTTGTTTCAACACCAGTAAGTATTGCGTCGTGCATGTCAAATCCTTCTAATTTTCTTCCAAGCTTTATAATTCCTTCTTTCATAGTTTCAACTACAAATCCTGGCAGACATTCATCAAGAGATGTCAGAGTTATACCTGGATTATATGAAGGGTTTACATCTCCTATACTTGTAGATGCTTTGTCTTTTAAGAAATCTCCAACAAGCTGAGCTGGTGCGTTGTAGTTTTCGCCACCTAGTTTAAATGCAAGCTGTTCGTATTTTCTCTGGAATTCAACACCTGCTAGTGGGTAGTCGCTGTCAAAGTCCTCAGGAGATACATTTACTAATAGCGCACTGTTTGCATTTTCTTTGTCCCTACTGTGCTCACTCATTCCATTTGTTACTACCTCGTTTTCCTCTGATGCAGAAGCTATTACACTTCCACCAGGACACATACAGAATGTGTACGCTGTTCTTCCATTAGAAGTATGCTCTATTAATCTGTAGTCAGCTGCACCTAATCTTGGATGGTTGAAATATTCCCCGTACTGAGATTTATTTATCATCTGCTGAGGATGTTCTATTCTCGCACCTATAGCAAAAGGTTTCTGGATTATTGTAACTCCTCTTTTGTATAACATTTCATAGGTATCTCTAGCACTGTGTCCTATTGCAAGGATTGCTGCTTCTACTTCTATTTTTTCGTTGTCATTTATTGTTATACTAGTTATTTTATTATTTTCTATACATATATCTGTAACCTGAGATTCAAATTTAACCTCTCCACCTAAGTGTTTTATGTCTTCTCTTATGTTTTTAACGACATTTTTTAGGATATCTGTTCCAACGTGTGGCTTGTGAGAGTATAGTATCTCATCTGGTGCATCGTGCTTTACAAGCTCCTCAAGTACTTTTCTACATCTTATGTCTTTAGCTCTAGTAGTTAGCTTACCGTCTGAGAATGTACCTGCTCCACCTTCACCAAACTGTACGTTTGATTTTTTATTAAATATTCTATTTTTCCAGAAGTTATTTACATCATCAGTTCTTTTATCTACGTCTGATCCTCTTTCAATCATTATAGGGCAGTATCCATTCTGAGCTAATAATAAAGATGCAAATAACCCAGCAGGACCACTACCTATTACCGCAATTCTTCCTTTTGGCTCTATATTTCCACTCTTAACTCCTATGTATGACTTCTGTTTTACCTGTACTACATCTTTGTGTTTTCTTTTTAGTACTTTTTCTTCATTTTTTAGTTCTACATCTACAGTATATACAAACATCATATTGCCTTTTTTTCTAGCGTCAATCGATTCTTTGTATATGCTGTATTTCAATAGTTCATTTTCTTTTATACCTAGTTTTTTGATTACTAGTTTTTTTAGTATGCTTATATCTTCATCTATTGTAAGCTTTAAGTTTGATACTCTTAGCATAGTTTTCTCCTTTCTAAATTTCGACCTATCAAGTAGGGGCTAACTTGTAGCCCCTCTCACACCACGGAGCGTGCCGTTCGG
>UQCY01000187.1 GCA_900539645.1 uncultured Clostridium sp.
AAATATGCTTTATTTATCTTCAGGAGTTCGTCTGCTCCGCAGCCTCACAAATCAGGATTTTTAATCAAATAACTGAGCTTCTCTGATTACTACGTTTTTATTTTTATTCCAGATAGAGTTAAATTCTCTTCCACTTAACGGTGCTGCTCCCACTCCAACTTCAATGGTAATGCATGGAATGTTTCTTTTATAGAGGAAGTATTCTCGAGAGCATCCTCTTGCTACAGAAATGGATTCAGTTGGCATAAGATGATATCTTGTAAGACTTTTTGCTAATTTGTACATTCTTGTTGTTATATTTCTTACTTTTTTAGTTGCGCGGCTGGCACATCTTCCATAAAGAATAGAACCTGTAGAATGATAGCTGACAACGCCTGCGATTTTCCCTCTTCTCTCAATACGATTTACCCATTTTACAAGTGCCTGTACTTCTTTTTCACTGGCTGCTTTGGGACCTCGATAACCGGAGGAACCTTTTTTACCGGCCTTTTTAAATGCTACCTTCCAGTTACGATTTAAATCTACACCTCTTGCATTGGCTTTCCATTTACTGGAACTTCCGCCCATCCTTCTTAAACCATTTCTAAGACTTTTATTACGAATAGCGTTAAATCCCTTCTGACTAATGGCTGTTCCATCTGGATTACAGGAGGGTACATAGTGAATTGCTACCTTATTTAAAGTAGCTGAAACTTTTTTGCCATTTATTTTCTTATTATAATTACTCAGATAATATTCAATTTGTTTCATGCATAACTGCACTGTCATATGTTCTCTTGCATGAAGATTCCCAATCACAAGAAGATGCTTCTTTGCGTTTGGATTTCCAATCACAACTTCATATAAATTCCTTTTATCCGCAGTTTTACCGATTACATTTACCTGACAATGATCTCTATATTTTTTCTGCAATTGTTTTAAATCAGTTTTTAGTTCTTTATAACTATAATTTTTCTTTCCTCCAGAAACAATAGCGGCATTAACGGTCAATCCCTGTGTTGTAAATGCGATACAGCACACCATTAACATGGCAAATACTCCGCTTAAGATTCTTTTTATGTTGCTTTTTTTCATCTTTCTCTCCTATTTTCCTCTGCAATAGTTCTTATTTTTTCTTAGTATATGCCTTAACAAAATTGTATACAAGACATGCTGCAACAATGACTGCCGCCATTGTAAAAAAATCTCCAATTGTCATACTAGCACCTCCTTTATAAAATATCTTATATTTAAATATTTTTATATTTCCGCAATAGCGATATCATGTAAAAAGTATATCATATTTACTAAGAAAATAATAGAATCAGGCAAAAAGAGCACAAAAAAAGAGAGCATCCTGACTACTAATTCTAGATGCTCTCCGCTAATGATTTTCAATTATGTCCAACGGACTATACCTCCTATTTCCCTTTTAACTCTAAGCTAATCTTCCGTGGTCTGTATTATTCGTTATCAGTTTTCCTTCTATCTTCTACAAAAGGATTATGATTTATAATACACCTGCTTCCAATCCCTTAAAATCTCCGGTTATATTATTCATCTCTTTTTTGGGCGATTATTCTTCTGAATTCTAAGCTGATTCCCTGGATTCTCTAAGTTCTTCTCTTTTTACTACTACCTGAAGTGCTATCTCTTGATATTAATCACTCGCAACCATCAAACTTTCAAATCTGCAATCTCACTTAAATTCGATAGCTTATGTTTTTGTCGGTCTGTACCTCCTGCTATGATATCGTTTCGAGTCTTAGCTTAAGTTTTTGTTGGACCGTACCTCCTATATTAGTATCGTTTCCTAAATCCTAACTTAACTATTTGGTGGTCTGTACCTCCTGTTTAGTATCGTTTCCTGAATCTTAACTTAACTGTTTGGTGGTCTGTACCTCCTATATTAGTATAGTTTCTTAAATCTTAAACTTAACTTTCTGGTGGTTATACCTCCTGTTTAGTATCGTTTCCTGAATCTTAAACTTAACTTTCTGGTGGTTTATACCTCCTGTTTAGTATCGTTTCCTGAATCCTAAACTTAACTTTCTGGTGGTCTGTACCTCCTATTATTAATATGTTACTAATCTGAGTTATAACTTATGTTTTTGGTGGTCCGTACCTCCTTCTGGCTTATTTAAATTCTGAAATTAATTTTAATCTGTTTGCACTCTCACCTCTTTTTCATGATAAAAGCAAAACCTGTAATTTCAAAATCTATATGATGGACTGTGCCGTCCGTTCTTTGTTTATGTCTGTATTATAAAGCAGGATTCTTATTTTGTCAACACTATTTTTATATTTTTCTCTGATTTTCTAAATTCAATATTTTATCATCCGTTTTTTTAGTTTTTACTGAATTCATTTTATTATTATCAGAATATTCAATCTTTTTAAAAATCACAACTATCTGACGGGGTATACAGATTGTAGGAATGATTTTTCAAACACGCTCTAAAACTATTATCATATGCCATTACGATAATGGTTTAAATGTCAATCCAACAAGTTTTCATTTTCCAGACATTCTGTATCTCCTGTCCTCTCCCCAAAATCCCTCCAACTGGTTTCTCGAGCTTCCAACGAGCAGAACTCAGGCTTTTATATGAAATTTTTTCTGCATTTCTTTTCTTCCCCACAATTCTACTTCATTTCTTTTGGCGAGATCTCTGGCACTTTTCGTAAAGTTGCTATTTGTAACAACCATTGCCCGATCAGCTTTGTAATAAGCAATAGAACCAACAACTTCCTGAACAGCCGCAATTCCCACATTTCGCTCATAGCGTTTTGCCTGAACAACAATCTTTTTTCCCCATTTGCGAAGAACAAGATCTGCTCCATAGTCGTGGCTATAACTTGTGAGTGTAACATGATAACCGAGATGCCGGAACTGGACAGTGAGATAACGTTCAAATGCTCTACCATTTAATTTGTCAATATTTTTCATTTTCATATGGAGATAGTAAAGCGTGTGTAATCGTCTAATAAACTGGAAAATGCAAAAAGCACACAGAAAAGAACAGCCAACTGCTATTTCTCCCTGTCTCTGCATATAAAATGTATATCCCTGCAAAAATGTGTATATAATTCCGGCTACCCAAAGCCATTTTATAATGTCAAAATGTCTCATTTATCTTTTGCCTTTCTGAAAATATATCTTTAAATTATACACTATACATGTAAAAAATGCTAATTTTCATATTTACATTTCAAGAAAATTATGGTAATATATTCCTTGTAAATAACCATTAGGTATATAGTTTAGAAAGGATGGTGTCAAATTGGCAATTAAAAATAACGTAAAACCAGACACTGTACTAAAGACTTTCTGGAAGAATAATCAGCGGTTTGCAGATTTAGCATATGATAGCAGATTCTCTTATTTACTTAAAGGAATACAACGAGATAACAGCTAAAAACAGAAATGAAAAAAATTTTGATACATCCGATGAATTTTTATCTGGCCTACAAAAAAGTGACCGTTTACATCCAGTAATAAGCTTGTGCATATACTATGGAAAAGAAGACATGAGAATGAGTCTGCCTGGGAAACTAAATTTCGAAGGATTGACACAAAAATCCATA
>UQCY01000188.1 GCA_900539645.1 uncultured Clostridium sp.
TTTTAGTTGCGATGTATTTTTATATTTATTATAATATTAAAGTAGTAAAAATAAATTTAAAAGCAATTATATTTAATATGATTTTTTTATTATTAGTTCAAGGGGGTAAGAAAAATGGCAGAAGAGAATAAGATGGGAGTTATGCCTATAAATAAACTATTGATTACTATGTCGTTGCCTATTATGATTTCGATGCTTGTTCAGGCACTATATAATATAGTAGATAGTATGTTTGTTGCGCAGATTAATGAGGATGCGCTGACTGCGGTATCTTTAGCGTTTCCAATACAGAATCTTATGATTGCGGTTGCTACAGGTACAGGTGTTGGTATAAATGCGCTGCTTTCAAGAAGTTTAGGAGAAAAGAATAGGGAACAAGCAAGTGCAGCTGCTAATAATGGTGTATTTTTAGCAATTATGAGCTGGGTGGCATTTTTAGTAATAGGAATGTTATTTAGCCGTCCTTTCTTTATAATGCAAAATGCTGGAGAAAGGATAACTGAATACGGAATAACTTATATGACAATATGTTGTTCGTTATCTTTTGGGATATTTTTACAGATAACATTTGAAAGAATTCTTCAGGCAACAGGTCGTACTTTCTACTCTATGATATCTCAGCTGACAGGCGCTATAGTCAATATCATATTAGATCCGATTTTTATATTTGGATTATTTGGAGCACCAAAACTAGGTGTTGCTGGTGCAGCTATTGCAACTGTTTTTGGGCAGATGTCTGCTATGACACTTGCGATGTTTTTCAATCACAAGATAAATCACGATATAGATCTTCACTTTAGAAGCTTTAGACCATCTCTAAATATAATAGGTAAAATATATAGAGTTGGTATTCCGAGTATAATAATGGCAAGTATTTCGTCAGTTATGACATTTGGTATGAACCAGATTTTACTTACTTTTACAAAGACTTCAGCAGCATTCTTTGGAGTGTATATAAAGCTTCAGAGTTTTGTATTTATGCCTATATTTGGTCTAAATAATGGCTTAGTTCCAATAGTTTCATACAATTACGGTGCTCAGAATAGAAAGCGTATATTAAAATCAATTAAATTAGCTACAACTTATGCTATTGGAATAATGATTTTTGGAACAGTTTTATTTGAATGTGTTCCTAAGGTACTTTTAGGTATATTTAATCCGTCAGAGGAAATGATTAGAATAGGAGTTCCTGGGCTTAGAATTATAGCGACACACTTTATTTTGGCAGGTGCTAGTATTGTTCTAAGTACTGTATTCCAGGCACTAAACCAGAGTTCGTTCTCGCTTATTATATCAGTTGCTAGACAGTTATTTGTACTTTTACCAGTTGCGTATTTGATGTCTAGAACTGGAAATATTAATCTTGTTTGGTTATCTTATCCGATAGCTGAGATTGTTTCACTTGTGCTTTGTTTAGGGTTCTTTAAGAAGATTTACGACGAAAAGATTAAGCATATACCAGATGGAACAACTTGTTAATAATAAAAGGACAAGAGTATAACTACTCTTAGCTCCAGGATTCAGCGCCCCACACTGTTAGAGTAACACATTTAGCAGTTGTGGGGCGCTTGTAGTATTGTCGCTTTTTAGCAGTTATACTTCTTGTCCTCAGTTTATTATCTTGCAAAGCTTAATTCATTTGTTGAAGAATAGTTAAGGAGTTTTTTATGTTATCGTGATAAAATTTGGTGTTAAAAGATAAACTCTGAAAAAATATTTATTATATTCGTACAATTCTCTTTTAAATCTTTCCTATAATGTGGTAAAATTTAGTTAAAGCTAAAACAATATCTATAATATAATAGAAAAAATTGGAGGTATTTATTATGGAAAAAATATATACAACTGAACCTACTGAAATAGAACAGAAGGTGTACGATATATTAGACGAGCTTGGTGTAGATTATGGTGTTGTAGAACACGAGCCACTATACACAGCAGAAGATCTTAACAAGATAAAAGAACAGGCTCCAGGTCTTCACGCTAAGAATCTATTCCTTAGAAATGCAAAAGGAAACAAATATTATCTTATAGTTGCAGAAGACGCAAAACCAGTTAATCTTAAAGAAGTTAAAAAACTTATAGGCAGCACAAATCTTTCTTTCGCATCAGAAGATAGATTAATGAAAGTATTAAAATTAGTTCCAGGAAGTGTAAATCCATTCTCTTTAGTTAATGATGAAGAAAAAGTTGTTGAACTTTATATAGAAAAAGAACTTTTAACAGGGGAGCTTTTAAACTTCCATCCAAATGTAAACTACAAAACAGTAACTATATCTTTAGATGGTCTTAAAAAATATCTTGATTATATAGGTGTTACTTTAAACGAAATAGAATTATAGGATTTGGAGTTAAAGGATATTTTTTATGGTAGCAACATTAGTAAATTGCGGCGTTATAATAGTTGGGTGTATAGTAGGTCTTTTTATCAAAGGCGGTATACCAGAGAGATTTAACAAGATTATAATGAACGGATTGGCACTTTGTGCGATGTTTATAGGTTTTTCGGGAGCATTAGAAGGTAATAATACGATAATCACTATAGTTTCTATGGCTGTTGGTGCGTTAATCGGTGAGCTTATAAATATTGATAAATGGCTAAATAAACTTGGAGAAACAATACAGAAAAAACTTGATAAAGGTAATGGAAAAGAAAGTAGAATTGCAGAAGGTTTTGTAAATGCTAGTTTATTATTCTGTGTAGGTGCGATGTCTATAGTTGGAGCGCTTCAGGCAGGACTTGCTGGCAATTACGATACTATTTATGCAAAGACTGTACTAGATGGAGTTAGTTCTATAATATTCTCTGCTTCTATGGGGATAGGGGTTATATTCTCATCTGTGACAGTTCTTTTATATCAGGGTGGGATTACGCTATGTGCGTCGTTCTTATCTGGAATTTTAAGTCAGGCTGTTATCGCGGAGATGACTGCTGTTGGAAGTTTGATGATTGTTGGACTTGGACTTAATCTTTTAGAGGTTACTGATATAAAAATAGCGAATCTATTGCCGGGAATATTGGTGCCGGTAGTGTTGGGACTAATAGGACTAGTGTAAAAATTTAATACGAAATGTATAAAAGTGTGAGCGAAATTTTGAAAATAATTTTGTCGAATAATATCAATTCTCCTCTCCAGGCAATCAAGTTGCATTGTCGAGTTCGAATTGATATTATAACCTCCAAAATTGCAGTTTTCAAAATTTCGCATCACGCTTTTTTATTTCCGTTATTAAATTTTGCTTGTCGGTGCGAGCTACTTGTGTTTAAGTTTTTAAAGGCTGCTTACAAAATAATCGTTAACAGCTATTTTTATATTTTTTGTATTAAATTTTTAATGAATATTGAAAAATGATGTTGCATTGTCGAGTTCGAATTTAGTCTTAGTTTTTTCTTATACTTATGTAAATTTTTTAGTTATATTCTCTTAAATTTTTGTACGATATAGAAAAATTGAAATTTCAATGCTTCCCAAATTACCTAAATTTTTTAGAAAAAAAGTTAAAAAAATTTTTTTATCTGGATATGTTGGAAATAGATAATCTCAGAATAAAATAGTAAATACAG
>UQCY01000189.1 GCA_900539645.1 uncultured Clostridium sp.
ATAAGTTATGTTAGAAGAGTATAGTATATACAGAATTTTATCATCTACAAATATGATATTATTTGTAGTTAGTTTTATTATGTTTATGAGAAAAAAGAAATATAGCTCATATTTTGGAAAAGACTTTGGCAATATAGTAACATATATTTTAACAGCTGCAATAATATTGTTTATAGGTTTTCCTTTTGGTGTTGTGGAGATTCAAATTTTAACAGCTATTATAATTATGTTAACTTTAATTTGTAGATTTATTTATAATCTAAATTTTAGAGATACAGTGATAAATTCTTTTATATATAGTTTAGTGTATATTTTATTAGAAGCTTCTATTTACTGGATTATTTCTACTATATTTGAATTTAGAGTTTGTATTATATGTTTTTTAGATTTAATAATTAGTTCAACAATTATTTTAATATGTGTTATTTTTTACAATAGATTGAATAAGTTTTATAACAAAAATAAATATAAGATATATATATCAATGGCTGTAATAACAAATATTTTAATTGTCATTTTTTTTAATGCGTTTTCAAGTAAAATTGAAGATTTATATAAAATAGTAATGAAAAATAATATCAAATACGATAAAATGTGGGCTACTATAAATTTATCTGGTTTTATAGATTCCGTATTTCCGTATATTTTAGTAATAATAAATATGATTTTGATATTTATATTTGTAAATTATGTGAAATCAGAAAAAGAAAATGCTAAAATGCAGATTGTGAACGAGAAATTAAAAATGCAATATAAATACTACTTAGATATGGAAGAAAACCAGAAAAAAATGAGACAGGTATACCACGATATGAACAATCATATAAAAAATATAAGATTTATGAAAAATAATGGTGCAGAGATAGACGAGTATATAGATAGTATAGAAAAAGAAGTGCAGGAAAATAGATGTGTGTATAACACAGGAAATACGCTATTAGATATTATTTTGTTTGAAAAAGATAAAGAATGTCTGAAAAATGAGATAGAGTTTAACACACTTATAGATTTTAGAAAATGTGCTTTTATTGAGATGATTGATATAAGTAGTATTTTTTCGAATTTGATTGATAATGCTATAGAAGCGTGTGTTAAGATAGAAGATAATGAAAAGAGATATATCACTTTGAGAACAGCTAGGATAAATGGATATTTTGTTATAAGGTGTGAGAATAGTAAGTCTAAAAATATTCATTCTAGTAGAGATAGTAAAGGTGGATTTATTACATCTAAGAAGGATAAGTTTTATCATGGGATAGGGATAGAAAGTATAAAATCTTCTATAAGTAAGTATGAGGGGGATATTAGAATAAAAGAGGAAGAAGAAAAATTTGTAGTTAGTATTTATTTACCTATGAATGAAATTTGATATAACAAAGGGATGTTGAAATCATAAATTACAACATCCCTTTATTTTTATATTACTTTATTGTTTTCTGTTATTATTGGAGCTACTTCGTCTTTTTCACCGTATAAGTCAGGTCTAGCTAATAAGTATTTTTTTAATTCTTCTCTATTGTGGAATTTTGTAGCCTGGAATGGAGTATCTGGTCCGTATTTTTCGACGAATAAAAGTCCGTCGTTGGTATCTATAAGTACACCAGTGTGACCTACAAAACGAACATTGTCAAAGGTAGAGTGAACGTAGATATTTATAATAGATAATCCTTTAGATTCGTCTATTTTAATATCCCTATCCTTTAACGCTGTTTCTATTTTTTCCTCGTGCTGTTCTAATGTTTTTGCATCATCAAGAGGAATCCAGTTAAATAGAGTAGTGTAATTTAGCTTTTCCTGATCAGTCATAGAAATTGGCTTATCAGTGTCTATAGCATCTAAATCTAGCATTAAGTATGTATCAGAATCATCTGGTTTACAGTTTGTAGTTAGTGCGTTTTTCATAATCATAAATGACGTTAATCTACAATTCACATAGTATGAAGGCATGTCTTTAAGCTCAAGAGTAGAGTAATCGACTAAATCTCCATCCATTTTCTTGAAGCCATTAGATAATTGACCATCTTTTACATAAGAATTAAAGTCGTCCATCCATTCATTTAATTTATTTATCTGATTTTCTGATACATCATGTTTTTTTAGTTCTGAGAATACTTCTTCTCTTGATTTTGTATCCTGCATATTAGAATACATTATATCTTTGTTTGAAGCACAACCTACAAGAGCAAGTAGTGCTATAGTAAATGCACCTAAAAGTGCGATAGTTTTTTTAAATTTGTTTTTCATATTATAGTCCTTTAGTTACAAGTTAGAAAAGCTGTGTATTAGTTACCAAATCCACTTAAAACATTTTCGAACCAAGCTCTTATTTTGTCAAATAATCCCTGTTCTTCAGCTTTATCATAAGCTTCTTTTGCTTTATCTGCGGCTTGACTAGCGGCTTCTCCAGCTTTGTCAGCAGCTTGACTAGCTAAATCTCCAGCCTTATCAAGTGCAGCATTTGCAGCTTCTTCAACTTTGTCCTGAGTAGCATTTACAACAGCATCAGATCCAAGAGCTGATTCATCAGTCTGTTCTAATATACCAGTGTCAGCTCCACCACCTAGGTTAGCAAACCAATGTTTTATTTTTTCAAATAAACCAACTGTGTCTACATTTTCACCTATAGCTGATAGATTTTCGTTTATATTGAATTTAACATTTTCTAATGTAACTTTTATATCGTTGTAGTTGTAGTTCTGAGCACCAATTTTTTCCATTAAAGATGTAAGTGCCCGAATTTGTTCTGGTGTAAGAGTTACGTTGTAGTTATTAGTAACGTTGTTTATTATGTCGGCAATCTGAGTAGTGTCGCTAGTTCCTTCTTTTATTACCTCATTTTTAACGTCATTTACAACACCGGCAGCTTTATCCTGACCGATTTCATCACCTAAATCACCAGTAGTAACAAGCTCTTCATTGGCAAGTTCTTTTTTAGTTTCATCTAGTTTTTCTCCAGAAGCATCTTCAAATGCTTTTATAACACCTGTTAATGCTCCAGTACCACTAACCGCATACGGTGCAGCAGCTATTACATTGGCACTTGTAAGACCTGCAGTAGTAAGTGTTGAAGCTATCATTGAGCTTGTAACCCAAGTAAGGTTAGCTGTTTTTACATTGATACCATCTTTTCCAGAAGTTGGCTCAACATAAGCACAAGAGATAGTTCTTCTACCTAACTGAGCATCAGTTGCCACGCCTTGAAGATATTTTCTTTCTTCTGCGTTTGTTACGTTTATAATCATTGCTTCATTTTCAGAAACTCCGAAATAATCTAGCATCATCTGTTTCTGCTGAGCATTTAAGTCGGCTCCAATAGTAACGACTTTTGATCCATCTGCAAAAGCTATAGAAAGACTGCTTAGTATCATTGTAGCTGAAAGTGCTATTGCAGATAATTTCTGTTTAATCTTCATATTAAACCTCCTAAAAATAAATTTGCAGTGAGCTACACTGCACATTCACTATACTTAATATACACTATTTTTTGAAATAATGCGATTACAATTATGTTATTTAGGTTACAAAAGAATAGTGAATTGTAAAGAAA
>UQCY01000190.1 GCA_900539645.1 uncultured Clostridium sp.
GTACTCATCTGTGATGATTACAGTCTTAACGCCCTTGCCCTCGATCTTCTTGCAGTTCATGATCAGGTCAGTATCCGGGTTACCGAAACCTTCCTGAGATACTATAACAGCATCTAATCCAAGGTATTTACATAATTTTGAAGACCAGTTTGAAGATCTTTCTTTGTCAGCTAAGTAAACATTTTCATTAGTTATTATAACACCCATGAAGTTTATTTCTTTTCCGTGCTGAGCATATAATTCTTCTATTACACCATTGTTCATGTGTACATAACTTGGGTTTTTATCACATGCAGAAACACAGTTACCACTTACTATAGCAGTATCAAGTACTTCTGTTGGGTAAAGTATTGTTGGAACTATCTGTTTAGCATCTACACCGTATACGTAAGTATCGTGTAATAGTCCCTGAGTCTGAAGCATGTAAACATATCCAACTTTTGGTAGTTCTGGATATTCTGCAGCCTGTTCGAATAATGGTTTAGTTTCATATACAGATACTTCATCAGGAGTAAGTTCTTTAGCAACTTTTCCTAAGTAAGCAGCAGCTTTGAATCCTATCATTCTAACAGCTTTTTCATGATCATGCTGTTTTAAACCATCTACTGGTTCAGCTATAACAACAACGTTGTTTAATTTTGAGAATGGAGTATATTTAGCTCCTTCTCCTGTCATGTCTACTATACCTTCCTGGAAACCAACTATTTTACCAGTTGTAACTACAGCAACACCTTTTAATGCATGAGTTCTACCTTCACCAACTGTATCAACTTTAGATATGATACCTGGGAACACTCCACCGTTACCTTCTACCTTAACTCTTGGTTCGATAACATCTTTAACTGGTGTTATTCTTATGCTTTCACCTGGGTGAGCTAATTCTATATCTATTGATTTGATATGTTCATCTCCACCTATTTCCTGTAGCATCTCTTCTTTGTTTACGAATAAAACACCATCTTTAACTTCAGTTTTTTCACCAAACTGAACATCTTTTATAAAGATTTTTCCTAATTCAAGACGCATAACGCACCTCCCATAAATTTTTGTATAAAATTAACCTTTTAAAATAATTTAATTAAAAGCTAATAATAGGCTCTTAAACGTATTTTTTTATCATAGCTTCTATGTTAGCTATTGTTGCATCATCTTTAGTAACTTCGTCTATTTTTTCTCCATCTTTGTAAACTGCTAATGTTGGAAGTCCTAAAACTTTCTGTTTTATAGCAAGTCTTCTTGCTTTTGTTATATCCATTTCACAGAATTTCATTCCTGCAGCGTATTTTTCAGCTAATTCATGTACTTCTGGCATTAAAGCTTTACATGGTTCACATCCCTGACTCCAGTAATCTACGAATACGTATCCTTCTGCTTCTAATACTTCTGTTGCGAATGTATCTTTGTCTAATGCTAACATCATTTTTTTGTTCCTCCAATTTTTTATTTATTTTACCTGGAAGCCAAATGGCTTCCAGATTATATGCTTTTTATATTTTTTAGTTTAATAGTTTTTACTGATTATTCAGCAAAGTGTTCTTCTATATATTTTTCAGCCTGAGTTGCTGCTATTGCACCATCAGCTGTTGCAGTTACAACCTGTCTTAAAGGTTTCTGTCTACAGTCACCAGCTGCAAATACACCTGGTATGTTAGTTCTCATGTGGTCGTCAGTTAATAAGTAGTTCTGTTCGTCCATATCTAATATACCTTTGTATAAATCAGTCTGAGCTATAACACCTATGAATACGAATACACCCATTGTTCCGTCTTCTTCATCAGCGAAATATTCATGAGTTTCTCCAGTAACTGTGTTTTTGAATACTACAGATTGTAGTATTCCGTCACCTTTTATTTCTTCAACTACTGTATCTAGTAAGAATTCTATTTTAGGGTTCTTTCTAGCTTTTTCTTCTATACTCTTAGCACATCTGAATCCCTGTCTTCTGTGAACTATTGTAACTTTTCTAGCGAATTTAGTTAAGTACATAGCTTCTTCTAAAGCACTGTCTCCTCCACCAACTACGAATACTTCGAAATCTTCAAAGAAGTCAGCGTCACAAGTTGCACAGTAAGAAACACCTTTACCAGTGAATTCTGCTTCTCCTGGGCATCCTATTTTTCTTGGGCTAGCACCAGCTGCAACTATAACAGCTTTAGCTCTATATTCTGTACCACTTTCACATTTTAATACTTTTATATCTCCTTCAAGTTGAACTTCAACTACACCATCTCTTTTTATTTCAGCACCGAATTCATCACACTGCTGAACCATTCTAGCTGTTAAAGATGGACCACTTGCATTTTCAACAGATCCAGGATAGTTTGCAACTTCGTGAGTTATAACTATCTGTCCACCGTTTTTAGTTTTTTCTAATATTAGAGTTTTCATTTTAGCTCTAGCTCCATATATTCCTGCAGCTAGTCCAGCTGGTCCTCCACCGATTATGACTATGTCATATAAATTTTCCATTTCGTCATCCTCCTGATTGAAATATAAATCTTTTTATTAATTTAAAATTCAAAATTTAAAACAATATTATATTTTTGAATAGTAATTACTAGTACAATACTTCGAAAAATGTTTTCCTATCGCACAAATACATTTGTAAATGTTTTCCACAAAGATAAATATAATACTATTCTTTTAATACTCATACTGGATTCTTGAGATTGTATTAGTCATTATATCTAAATCTATAACTCTAAAATCATCCATTACTCTTTCTATCCAGTTAGGAGTTTTCTTGTCATTTTGGAATTTAGAAGCTGTATTTATTGCATCTTCTATTAGTTCCACTGACTGATAATCTAATCCTTCTCCTTCAGCCATTATAACTGTTCTATAAGGAGTTTCATTAGGTTTTACACTTCCATAAAGTGGGTGTGAAAGTAGTTTACATCCTTTATGAATATATTTTCTACATTCTTCAAGAACACCTATGTAAGATGTATCAATAAGTCTTACATCCTTTTCAGGAAAACTTTCTTTTATTTTAGAATTATTTGTTACTATAAACATCTTTACACTCTCTTTCATCCTAGAAACTTTAAACAAAAAAACAGAGAAAACAAATCTCCCAATTTGTCTTCCCTGTCAAAATTCATCTTCAGAGATCTGTCCGCAATATAGTATATTCACCTGAGAATTTCACATTTACTATCGGGAAATAGTAAACATTTGTACCTTCGGTCCCCATTTAAGGAAGTCTCCTATACGCTTCATCCAGAAATATAAACTTTTTATTTTTGTCTGTCTCTATATTTGTTAAGTTAAGTATATAAATTTTCGATACAAATATCAAGTCTTTTTTTTATTTTTTTTTCTATTATTTTTTCAAATGTTTTTCACATATTTTTCTAACAACTCATAAAAGTTAGTTATATACTTAACTTTAGCTACTTACATCTTTGATTTTTCATTAAAGTTGTTAGTCATATTTTTTTATTTTTTGGCTATTTTTATATATTTTATTTA
>UQCY01000191.1 GCA_900539645.1 uncultured Clostridium sp.
AATCTACCTCCAAACGCATCTCTGAAAAGCGTATTGCTTACCTAACTGATAAACTTATAAAACTCGCTAAACAATCTTTTTGTGCGGTCAAGAAAACCTCTCCAATGCTTGAAGAGGTTCGTTACTATGCTCAAGAGTTGCTTCGTCTTTCTGAACGCAGACAAGTTGTCTTAAACGACATGGTAGCTCTAGCTCAGCCTTTACCAGAGTATGACATCTTACGGTCAATTCCTGGCATCGCAGAAACCACAGCGACATCTATCATTGGCGAATTGGGAGATATTCGTCGCTTTCAGTCTACCAATCAAATCAACGCTTTTATTGGCATTGACCTGAGACACTATGAATCTGGGAACTTTCTCGCCAAGGAACACATCACTAAACGAGGTAATCCCTATGCCAGAAAAATCTTGTTCAAGTGCATTCACAACATCGCTTCAGCTAGTCATACCAATCCTTGCCATATCGCAGATTTCTATGAGAAACGAAAAAGACAATCGCAGACAACTTCAACTAAGCCTCATACGATTGCCTCTATACATCGCCTTATTAGGACAATGTATTATCTTATAATGCATAATAAACTTTACGACTATACTTTAGCCCAAAGTCATTAAAGTCGTCTATGCCCTGTAATTCTAACACCTTATTTCAAAGAATGCCAGATAAGGTGTCGTTTTTATATGCTCAAATGTCAGAAAAAATGGCTTGAACTATTCCTCAAAAAATTCCTTTTATGCACTTTCAGAAATAATGTTGAATCAGAAACCGTATTATACTTGACAAATGGTAGAAAAAGAGGCCAGTCTCAATGGACTACCTCTTTTTCCTAGTATTATTTCTACAAAGAAGAAAAACAATGACTATTTTTAGTTTATCAGTTAGGGGAGAAACCTAACAACACTAAAAACAGAAAGTACAGTTATGTTTATGGGAGGTCCCTGTTCATAACTAGTAGAAATGAAAAGATTATGTTAGTTCCGAGAGGAGAAATCTCGTCTAACCTTACAACAACAATGGTGGGGTTAAGGAGAGGGGAGAAGCCTCATTCCTTAACCTTGATATAAGTATATCATAACAGGTCTTGTATTCGAAGCTCAGAGGACACTTTATTTTCATGTTATCAATGAACGCTACATCATCACCCATGGCTTTACCAAAAAAACACAAAAAACACCCCAGAGTGAGATAAAACACGCTAAGGATTTAAAGAAGAATTTGAGGACAACAACCATGACCACAATTAAATTTGATGATTTTTTAGAAAACGAACTAGCAGACAATAATTTTAAAGAAGGCTTTTTAACTGAAAAAGCTATTTTGGAAAGTGCTATTGCAGTTTCTGACGCACGACAAACAGCAGGACTCACCCAAAGGGAGCTAGCTTCCCTATCTCATGTCCCACAGTCTACCATTGCTCGCATTGAACGTGGACATAACACAAGCATTGAAACAATGAGCAAAATCGCCGTTGCTCTTAATAAACCTCTTACGATTCACATTGATTAGTATTATTATAGTTTAAATCCAGCTAAAAAGCCCTATATCAAGGGCTTTTAGTTATATATTTAAAGAATAATTATTGTAGAAAAATCTAGGTTAAAAATAACTTAATATCGGCATTTATCACAGCTACCTTCTTTTTATTTCACAGAAAATTCCCAACAAATACGGAGATAGAACTTAAGTAGTTTGATTACCTATAACTCAGAAATCCATAAAATATCCTAATTGCTCAGCTTTGTAGATAGCCTCTTGCTTATTATTTACTAAGAGCTTTGAATAGATGTGATTCAAATGATTAAATACTGTTCTCCTACTAATTTGTAATGTTTCCTCTATTTCTTTTATAGAGAGACCTTTCTTACTCAAATTTAAGATAGCTATTTCTCGTTCAGTTAAAGATTCAACATAATCCTGAGACTCAATTTGTTCAAAATATTTTTTCCCAGAATCCACTTTTTTTAAGATAGAAATGAGTTGTTTAGGGTCTATATTTTTATCTACAAAACCATATGCGCCTATGGTTTTTGCTCTCTCTTCATAGATTGACTTAACATATCCTGTCAGCATGACAACTTTCAAATTAGGAGTAGACTGTATGAGTTCCTCTGCTATCTCCAATCCATTCTCTTTGGAAATATTTGTTAAATTAATATCAAGTAATATAATATCGTACTTAGACAAATCAATCGTCACATCGTTAAAATTAGAAGTGATCGTATCTATGACATCTACTTCATCATACTGTTGGCATAACAGTTGGATACTCTTCGCAAATAGTTTATGGTCATCAATTAATAAAATCTTCATAGCACAATTTCCAATCTATGGGAAGTAATATTCTGATATTAAATTGTTTATTATCTATTTGTAGCTCCATATCCCCATCAAAAGCTGCTAGTGTTTCTTGAACTGATTTCAAACCTCTACCATAATTTATAGATTGAACTTTTTCCACTATATGATTACTCTCCTCAATGATAATAATATCAGATTGAACCTTTAAAGATAAATGAATATCTTTACTAACTCCATATTTTATAGCATTATTAATTAACTCTTTTATAAACCTGTAAACAATATCTCCATATGGAGGTGGGATTATTGTACTATTCGAACAGTTGAAATACAATAATTTATTACTTTTCCTTCTTTTGACGACATCGTTAAAAAGAGACTGTATATTTTCTTTCATTGTTAGATTAGCAGGAGCTATTGGGTGGTAAGTATCAATTTCATCCCTGATACCAGAAACTAAATCATTCAACTCATTAACAATGAAACCACGTGTTATATCACTATTTTCTAGTGAGAGTAAGTTTTTTATCGCTATGATATTTTGCAAGACATCATCATGCAAATAATTTGAGAACTCCACTCTCATGTTTTCCTCTGATTTCATGAAATAGTTCAGCCTTCTATTTTTATAGTCAAAATTTTGTTTAGAGTTTTCTAAATAATAAAAGATACAAGAAATTACCACTAGACAAAACAACGTGCTTGCGTCAACAACTATAAAAAATAGTAAAAAATATTTAACTAGTACCTTTATAAGTACAACCCAACAAACAATGAGAAGTACAAATAATAGTTCTATACGAATTTTGTAGTTACCTAACCATCTTTGAGTAACTAAACTAAATTTATCACGTATGACCTTAAAATAGTATATTGTACTCAT
Source organism: uncultured Clostridium sp. (assembly GCA_900539645.1). Taxonomy (GTDB): domain Bacteria; phylum Bacillota; class Clostridia; order Peptostreptococcales; family Peptostreptococcaceae; genus Peptacetobacter. The sequence goes on from UQCY01000191.1 coordinate 3,185, forward strand.
TATAAGGGGAAACAGATACCACCCCAAATTATTAAAGGCTTGATTAACATCTAGCATTTCTCCATAAAATTCACTACTAAGTATTACCAGCAAAAGCAAAGAAAACAGTATCAATGAACGTTTTACTACTGATATTTGTTGCCTAAAATACCTATAATATAGCACTATAACCAATAACGGATAAAGGTGTAAAATAGTAAAAATAATCAGGAATAAAAAATTAAATAAAATTCTATTAACTAAAAGGCTAATTATAGAAACAAAAATAATTATTAACAACCACTT
>UQCY01000192.1 GCA_900539645.1 uncultured Clostridium sp.
TTTATTGATATATACTTATTATACCCAATAAATCAAAGAACTGCCACGCATTAATATGCCGACAGTTCTTTTTTTATTTAGTAGCTATATACTTTTTTAAAAGCTCTAGTAACTCTTTCCTGTCTACCTCAGAGCTATTTTTATTTTGTTTCTTTTTATAATCCTCGAAATACACAATCTTATTCTCAGACTCTTTCATAAGATCACTTCCCATTTCAACTTAGATTAATAATGTGGGATACTTTCTCATTATTTTTTCAGAATAAATCATTCTGCATCGCATTTTATCCCTCTATAGTTGATATTCTATATATTTGAGAAATAACCTTCTATTTTCTCAATCATTTTAAAATTTATTTTTTATAATGATTTTTTTATTTTCCGTTTTCTATGTAATCGATAGCTCTCTGAAGCTGTTTTTCTGTATCTTTTTCTTCTATTGTAGGTTTTATACCTTTTTTATGTATAGTTTTTCCGTCTGGAGTAAAGTACTGCTCAGTAGTTAATTTATATCCTGAACCATCTTTTAAACTTATAACAGACTGTACTATACCTTTTCCAAATGTTTTTGTTCCTACAGATATACCTACTTTATTTCCTAATATTGCACCAGTTAAAATTTCTGCTGATGATGCTGTATTTCCATTAGTCAATAATACGATTGGTAAGCCTAATTTTTTAGCATCAGATTTTTGAGTTTCTTTATTTCCATCTCTATCCTCAGTATATACTATAGTTCCTTCACCTATTAAAGTATCAGCAACTTCACAGCATTTATCAACTAATCCACCACCATTATCTCTTAAATCGATAATTAATGCTTTCATATGCTGCTTTTTAAGTTTATTTAATTCTTTATTGAAGTCTTCTGGAGTTTTTTCTACAAATGTAGATAATTCTATGTATCCTATTTTATTTTCAAGCATTTTTCCACTTACGCTAGGCTCAGAAACTTCTGCTCTTTTTATCTTAAATGTTTTTATTTCTCCATCTCTTTTTACAGATACATTTACATAAGTATCCTTTTTGCCCTTCATTATAGATACTGCTTTATCTACAGTGTCGTATGTTACATATAAGTCATCTACTTTATAAAGTATATCTCCTGCTCTTATTCCTGATTTATATGCAGGACCTGTTTCCCAAGCCTTAGCTATTGTTACAACTCCATTTTCTGGGTTAGATAGTATAGTTACACCTATACCAACAAAGCTTCCTGTAGATGAATCCATTACGCTCTGCATTTCTTCTTCTGTAAAATATCCTGAATAAAGGTCGCCAGTTCCCATAAACAATCCCTTCATTGCTCCATCTATAAGATCCTGTTCTTTTACATCTTTATAGTATGTTTCCTTTATCATTTCTTCCATAGCTATAAGTTTATTAAACTTTTTATACTTTTCGTAATCTCTTCTTGGAATTACACTAACTAGTCCTAATCCTACTTCCCCAACAAGTGTAGCTGCTACTGTTATAACAATAGTTAAAATTACAGTTATTATAGTCTTTTTATTGAATTTAGACTTCACCCTTAACATCCCTTTCAAATAATTTTTTATATTTTCTCCAAGTGTATAGTACTATTCTTTTACCAATTATCCTTTATTGTTGACAATCTCAATTTTGTTATCTATATTATCTTTTGAGTAGATTTTTTAGTAAATAGTCAATATACAATAAATTAATTTTACCATATATTGTAGAATTTTTTATGAAATATTTTTATTTTGGAAAGGATGCGAATATTATTTATTCTTTAGATTTTATTAATTCGATTAAAGGTGCAAATACAAAAGATTCTTTGAGAAAAACTGCCCTATCTCTTAGAAATTCTTTGAATAAAAAAGATGTTATTTCTATGTCTGAAGATATTTTCAATAGTTTTTTATCTATTGAAAATATACAAGACTCTTCAAAATTTATGTTATATGTAGATTTTAGAAATGAAGTCGCAACAAGGGAAATTATTTCAACTCTTTTGGATTTAGATAAGGAGGTTTACCTTCCTGTAACTTTAAAGAATGATAAAAAACTTATCCCTAAAAGGATTTTTTCGTTGGATGATTTAGTTTCTGGTGCTTATGGGATTTTAGAACCAAATGTAGATGCTCCGATAATTGATCCTTCTCTTTTAGATGTTGTCGTAGTTCCTGGTTCTGTCTTTGACAAGAAAGGATATAGGACCGGATATGGTGGAGGATATTATGATAGATTTTTAGAGAATACAGATGCAATAAGAGTTGGAGTGTGTTTTGATTTTCAACTTGTAGATGATGTTTTTCCAGAGGAACACGATAAAAAGATGGATTTTATTATAACCGAAAAAAATTTTTTAAATTTCTAATAAAAAAATAGCTGTTGCAAATTCTGCAACAGCATTTTTTCATACATTATTTATCTCCGTAAAGAGATTTTATTATATCGTATCTACAAATAATTCCCTTAATCTTTCCTTCATCATCTACAACTGGAACTCTATTTATAGATTTCTTAATCATAACATTTGCTACATCGTCAAACTTATCATCTTCATGAACAGTCACTATATCTTCTGTCATAAGATCTTCTACTTTATATGCAGCAATTCTCTTTAAATCTTTTTCAAGATTTTTCATATCGTCAAGGAATATTAATCCCTGTAGGAAATTTATTACCCGAGGTGGTTCTATATATTTTTCCTTTTTAAGTATGTCTGTCTCAGAAATTATGCCTATAACTTTATTATCTTCATCGACAACTGGAAGTCCACCTATCTTATCCTGAATAAGCATTTTTGCTACATCAGATACTGTATCGTCTTTTTTTACTGTCTTAACATCAACTGTCATTATTTCTTTCGCTTTTAAATCATTCATCATACTTCTTCACTCCTTGTTATAGCCATAGCATTCGCAACAGCATATTCTCTGCAATGTGATAGTGTTACTTTTATTTCACAGATATTATTATCTGAACAGAGCTTTTTAAAATTTCCATGTGCGATTACATAAGGTCTGCCTTTTTCATCCCTCAATACTTCTATATCATTGAAGTTAAATCCTCTTATACCTGTACCAACAGCCTTACTTATCGCCTCTTTTGCTGAGAATGTAGCAGCTACACTTTCCCGCTTCATTCCTCTGCTTTTAAAGTATTCTATTTCTTTATCAGTAAAAATTCTTTTTAAGAATCTGTCACTTTCAATACTCTTCTTTATTCTACTTATTTCTATTATGTCTGTTCCTATTCCAAATATTTCCATAATGTTCCTACTTTTTGCTTTTTAAATTTTTTAATATATAATTATTTCTATAATATAATTATACTACAAAAGTTAAATATATCCTTTATTTCTATAAAATTATTTAAATATTTTTATTTTTCTTTATTTTTAATGATACAATATTTTTAAATAATAAAAAAATACTGCCATAGAACACCTTTAAAAGGTGTTCTTATAACAGTACCT
>UQCY01000193.1 GCA_900539645.1 uncultured Clostridium sp.
ATTATATTGTAACTACTTTGCGTATTTTATTGAATAGTATATTATTTAATTATAATGATAAAAACAAATTCTATACATAATTAGAAGTAAATGTTGGTATCAAAAGATATAAATTTAATGCAAAGGAGTATTGATATGGGAGCAGATTTAATGATATCTAAATATGATATGATTAGAAATATGTTGAGGGATATATATATCTACGGATGCTTTACTAAAGAAGATTTTTTAGAAATGGGAATAGGAAAAAGAAACTTTGATAATTACAAAAGTAGAATATGGTCATATTTACCAGATGGATTTATAGATAAAAAATTAGTAAATAAAAAAGACGTATTATATTGTAAATATAATATGTTTGATAAAGTAGATAATTATCTTGCAGAAACGTATAGATATTGCGCTTATAAAAAAGATGATATAAAAATCGAATTTAACATAATGAAACTATTAGCTGATGGAAATGAAAAAGACATTAATTTTTTATCTGAAGAATTAAGTAAAGTTATTGGAGGAATTTCTTCACGGAAGGTAAGAAAAAGATTAGTTGAATTAAATGAAGCTGGTTATATAGATATAATTGATGGAAAGCATAAGAAAAAATATAAAATAAAAGAAAATATACTAGATAAATTTGAAAAAAGTGAATTACTTAGTATTTACAGAATGTTAGAACTATACGGAAATATATCAGCTATTGAGATGCCTTATTATTTTGCTAAAGAAAGAATAAAAAGATATTTAGAATTGGAAAGTGAGGGCTTATATAAAATTAGTGAAGAAAATATCTTTATATATAAACATAATCATATATTTAACTTAATAGATAATGATCTATTATATAAAATATTGAATGCTATAGAAGAAGAAAAAATTATAACATTTAAAATAGATTTTAGAAATAATAAGATATTTTTTGAAGAAGATGAGGAGGAAATAAATCAAACAGTTATACCAGTAAAAATTATACATGAATGTACATATGGACGACAATATTTGGTTGGATATAGCTTGAAAGAAGAAAAAATCTATATTTTTAGATTGGATAGGATAATAGAGTTGAACATCATTGAAAAAAATGAAGAAGCTGATATTTTAAAAGACAATAATAAAAGATACCTATTTGAATTAGCTAAGAAAGAAGCTGAAAAAGAGAATGAATGTTGGTGTACAGCAGGCATAACAAATGATTTAACAAAGGTAAGGATAGGATTTAATTTCAATGAAAAATCTGAAGGATATATATTAAAAAGATTAAATAATGAATGTAAAATAGGCAAACTAGAAAAGATATCAGAAGGGAAATATATTTATGAAGTTGATGTAAGATCAGCTAATGAAATGATACCATGGATAAGAAGTTTTGGAGAACGTGCAAAAGTAATTGAAGGTGGGGAAGAAAATATAGATTGTGAAATAAAAAAAGATTGGGAGAATATTTTAAACAAATATGAGTCTAAAGAATGGGAAAACATATTAGAAAAATACAAAGAATATCAATAAAACAAAAGCATAAATAAAATAATAGAATTATTTTAAAATCAAATGGAGAAAAATATGGAACTTTTTAATAAATACGAAAGCAAATACTATAATATAGCTGAAGAACTAATAAATGGTAAGAAATCATATAGCTTAAATGAAATAATGGAAGTAGTGTCAAAACATATAAAGGATAACAAATATGACCAAAGTTTTTTAAATGAACTTATATATAAAAGAAAAAAAGTTGATATCACAAATAAGAAAGATTCAGAAAATTTTGGTGGACTATTTATAGAAGATGAGAACAAGAAGAATAAATTTAATCCAGAAATAGAATGCAAAATTCCTATAATGCTGAATAATATAGAAAAACAAGCTGTATATTCTCTTATTAAATCTGAAAAAGCAGCAAGTTTTTTAGAAGAAAGTACTATAAATAAAATAAAAAATTTATATAAGAATGATGATATAGAAATATGGAATGAAGAAAATATAAAAATAAAAAATCAGGCTATAAATGGAGACAAAATTAATTCAAAAAATCTAGACAAAATGATGAGAGATATTATATATGCTATAGAAAATAAATTATCTATAGTATATGATTATAAAGTTTTAGATTTAGCAAAAGTAAAAGAGCAGAAAAGATTTATAGATATAGAGGTCTATCCATATAAAATAGAATACTCTTTTTTAAATGATAAATTTAGAGTATATGCCTACTATCCTAAAGAAGATAGATTTATAAAAATGAATATGGATAGCATAAATAGGTTAGAGCTAAGGGATTCAATAGGAAATATTGACTTAGATGAAAAATTTAAAAAAGCTAGAGAAAAAAATTCTAAAAAAGTTATTCTTTCTGTAGAGCCAAATTCTAATAATGTGGAAAGATGCTTTAGAATATTTTCATATTATGAAAGAGATGCTATTTATTTTAAAGAAGATAATTTGTATGTTTTAGAAATTTTGTATGATAAAAATGATGAAGCGGAATTAATTAGAGATATTATGTCTTTAGGAGATGGAGTAATGGTTATGTATCCAGAAAGACTTAGAGAAAAAGTAATAGATAGAATAAGGAAATGTGTTGAAAATTATAAAAAATTAATATAATTTTAATAAAAAAGAAGGAATTTTAATATAAAATATAGAAAATAAATATTATATTTTCGATTTAGATAAAATTAAAATCAAATCAAAATTAATTTTAAAAATAATTTATTTTTAAGGAGCATACAAAATGAGAATATTATTTTCACCAATAGGATTAACAGATCCAATATCAAAAAATCACGATGGTGCAATGTTGCATATATCAAGAAGGTATAGCCCAGAAATAATATATATGTATTTATCTGAAGATATGCAAGAAAAACAAAATAAAGATCAAAGATACACAAAGGTTATAGAATATTTGGATAAATCACTAGGTACAGATACCAAAATTGTAAGATTAGATGGAAGTACAATAGATAGTGTGTACAAATTTGATTTATACTATGAAGAATTTGAAAAATATTTAAAGCAAATAAAAAATGATTATCCAGATGCAGAAATACTTTTAAATACATCTTCAGGAACACCTGCTATGAAATCTGCATTGCAGGTTATAGCTGCATTGGGAGAAGGAAATTATAAGGCAATACAGGTTCCTGCACCAAATAAAGTGAATCACGAACCACCAGAAATACCAGTTGATGATATGTGGAAAGGGGATAAAGACAATGAAAAAGGATACAAAGATAGAACAGAAGTATCTACACACCTTCAACTTATTACAAAGTTTAAAAAAGAAATTATAAAAAAACACATAGACCAATATGACTATCATGCTGCTTTTGAAGTTGCAAAAGATATAAAAAATAGTCTTTCAAAAGAAGCTCTAAAAGGAATCGAAGCTGCAAAAGAAAGACTATCACTAAACTATTTAGCTT
>UQCY01000194.1 GCA_900539645.1 uncultured Clostridium sp.
ATTGTTTAGTAGCGTTATCCTCTTAAATAACAGTTCAAATCCTTTTATAAATAATCCCCACATATCTAGAAGATCTTCTATTAGCATTTTTGAATTAATTTGCTTTTCTTTTGGTTTTAAAGATAATGATATATAGTCATCTTTTTCTTCATTCATTCCCTTTTTTAATATTTGAAGTATTTTTTCATCGACTTTTTTATATTCATATGTGCGAAGTGGTATGAATCCTATTCCTGGATTGCTTCTATGTGTAAATGAATGTCTTATTTCTTCAAAAATATATTTATAACTATCTGGCTTAAAATTTTCACTTAATACTTTTTTTATTAGCGTATATTCATATTCACTTATCCACTCTGGATTATCCAGATTATCTTCATTCATTTTTTTTAATAATCTATTAAAACTTAACTTCTCATAATTTATTTCTATTTCTCTATTAAATAGTTCCATTATTAAATACGCTAATTTTTCTCTTATTGAATATAAATCATATATAACTAGTTTAAAATATCTTTCTCTTGATGTAATTACATAGGAGGATAATTTTTTGTCTGAATAATATATTTTTTCATATGAAAGCAAGTATAATAATTCTTCCACTATAATTCCTATAAAATACTCTATTTCTATAAGCCATTCATTTATATTAGCCGTATATTTTCTATTTTTTAAAACCTCATTTGTAGGAACTTCTATAATTCCTAGCTCTTTCGTTTCAAACTCTAAATTTGGTACTTTTTTATTTTTAATATTATTTTCCATAATTTCATACACTCTATATTGTATATTAATATAAATTTCTTTATCAAAAATACTATCCATTCTTTACACTCTTTTCTTTTAAAATTTAAAAGGAACCAGGCGATTCTCTGATTCCTTAATATATACTATTTAATTGAATTCTATTTCTCCATCTTTTATAGCCTTTACAGAAACAAGAGATTCTATTCTTATTCCATTTGCTTCTAGTATTGGTCTACCTTCCTGATATGCTTTTTCTATTACTATTCCTACACCTTCTAATACTGCTCCAGCCTGTTCTATAATGTCTTTTAATCCCATTACAGCTCCACCTTTAGCTAGAAAATCGTCTATTATTATAACTCTATCTCCTTTATTTAGGTACTGTTTATTTATTCTTACAGAGTATTCTTTCTGTTTAGTGTATGAATATACTGAAGTTTCATATACATCTGTATCCATATTATTAGACATTGTTTTCTTTGCGAATACAACTGGAACATTATTAAAGTACTGAGATGCTATAGATGCTATTGCTATTCCTGAAGCTTCTATTGTAACTATTTTATCTATTTTTTCTATATCTTTAAATCTTTCTGCGAATTCTTTTCCTATTTCATTAAGAAGGTTTATATCTAACTGATGATTAAGGAATGCTCCAACCTGTATTATGTCAGTTCCTTTTGCTCCACCTTCATTTAATATTTTATTTTTTAATAATTCCATACTTCTTACCTCCATTTTTATAATTTTATATTTTTTTAATATAAATATTTTTTTATCCGTTTAATTTATATAATATTAAATTATATATTATTGATAGAAAATCTTCAATAAATATTATAAATTTATGCGAATATTTTCTTGATTAAAGCAATAATTGTTCTTATAAATATTGACTATTTTTCGTTTTAATGTTAAACTTTAAAGAAATAATTATTATCTAAATCAATTTATAAAAGATACAGCTTTGGTAGTTCCATGCAAGTGTCTTTTTTTGACTTATAACAAAAAAATATATTTACATTTATAAAAATTATATAAGGAGTGACTTAAGAAATGGCATATTATTTTGAAACACCATCTCATACTTTTAGTGAATACCTACTAGTACCAGGATATTCTTCAGCTAATTGTATACCTGCTAATGTTAGTTTAAAAACACCATTAGTAAAATTTAGAAAAGGTGAAGAAGAATCACCAATATCAATGAACATACCTATGACTTCTGCTATAATGCAGGCAGTTTCTGATGACAACATGGCAATAGCACTTGCTAAAGAGGGTGGTATATCTTTCATATACGGTTCTCAGACTATAGAAAATCAGGCTGCTATGGTAGCTAGAGTTAAATCTTACAAAGCTGGTTTTGTAGAAAGTGATTCTAACCTTACTCCAGACAGCACATTAGCTGATATACTTGAATTAAAAGAAAAAACTGGACATTCTACAGTTGCTATAACTGATGATGGAACAGCTCACGGTAAATTATTAGGTATAGTTGCTAGCCGTGACTACAGAGTTAGTAGAATGGACTTAGATACAAAAGTATCTGAATTCATGACTCCATTAGATCAGATAGTTTCTGCACCTAAAGATGTTACATTAAAAGAAGCTAACAACATAATATGGGATAACAAATTAAATTCTCTTCCAGTTGTTGACGATGAAGGAAAATTAGTTTACATAGTATTCAGAAAAGACTACGCTTCTCACAAAGAAAATCCCCTTGAATTATTAGATGATTCTAAGAGATATGTTGTTGGTGCTGGTATAAACACTAGAGACTACGCAGAAAGAGTTCCTGCTCTTGTTGAAGCTGGTGTAGACGTATTATGTATAGACTCTTCTGAAGGTTTCTCTGAATGGCAGAAACTTACAATAGATTGGATAAGAGAACACTACGGTGATACTGTTAAAGTTGGTGCTGGTAACGTTGTTGACGAAGAAGGATTTAGATTCCTTGCAGAAGCTGGTGCAGACTTCATAAAAATCGGTATCGGTGGTGGTTCTATATGTATAACAAGAGAACAGAAAGGTATCGGTAGAGGACAGGCTACTTCAGTTATAGAAGTTGCAGCTGCTAGAGATAAATACTTTGAAGAAACTGGTGTTTATATACCAATATGTTCAGATGGTGGTATAGTTTACGATCATCATATAACATTAGCACTTGCTATGGGTTCTGACTTCGTTATGCTTGGTAGATACTTCTCTAGATTCGATGAATCTCCAACAAACAAAGTTAATATAAACGGAAGCTACATGAAGGAATACTGGGGTGAAGGTTCTGCAAGAGCTAGAAACTGGCAGAGATACGACCTTGGTGGAGATAAAAAACTTTCATTTGAAGAAGGTGTTGACTCATATGTGCCATATGCTGGTTCATTAAAAGACAACGTAAATGCTTCTTTAGCTAAAGTTAGATCTACTATGTGTAACTGTGGTGCTCTTAGCATACCAGAATTACAGAAAAACGCTAAATTAACTCTAGTTTCTGCTACAAGTATAGTAGAAGGTGGAGCACACGACGTTTTACTAAAAGACAATAGAAACTTATAATATGTAATTGAATATAGAGATAATTTAGGAGTAGAGAAATCTACTCCTTTTTCTTTACTTT
>UQCY01000195.1 GCA_900539645.1 uncultured Clostridium sp.
TTCAGAGATTGTCGTCACATGTGCTTCGTTGAAGACAACGAAAAATACATAAACCTATTAATAGATTGGTTAAATGCAAACGATTAATATATAAAGTTATTAAAAAAGAAAAAATCATATCCTATACCGCTTCAGGCTTCAGCTACGGCGAAGCCTCCGCCTGCAGATTGGCGCTGGTATTAGGATATGATTTTTTTCTTTTTAGTAAGTTATATGTTAATCGTTGATAAAGGGAGAAGTTAGTAAATTGTATTGTTTTAAGTTATTATGGTAATTGATTTTATGAAAGGAATATAAAAAAGAGATTAGTCGATTTTTGATTATTTAGTCGATTAATCTCTTTTGTTTTTATGCTTGTTTTAGTTCTTTGTTTTCTTTTATTTTATTGCAGATATGTACAAATACAAGTGGTAGTACTAGGCATAGTACAGGAGAGATGAAGTAGTCAAATAGTTCTCTTGAGTTTCCTAGTATTCCTGTGTCTGCAAATTGTGTTAGTAGCCATTTTATTAGTAAATGGTGTATCATTATACTCCAAGTGTTGTTTCCTACCAAGTTTATCAGTTCTGGCAGTCTTCTTTTAAATCTTAACGCTAGTCTGCACATAAATTCTGCTAGATACAATGCGTATAATATTCCTAAGATAGAAGTAAATAGGCTTATAAATGTGTGTCCGTTGAAGCTTACAGTCCTAAGTGAGAATGTGCAGTATCCAAATATCCGATAAAATACTGATTTTGTAGCCACGATTGCAACAAATCCTTTTACTGTATATTTTATATGTTCTTCTAAAAATTCTTTGTAGAAAAGTCCAATTTGCATAAATTGAAGTCCCCATGCAGTTCTAAGCATAGCATGGAATAATGCTACATCTTGATTTTGTACAGGATACATGTTTGCAAAGTGAGCTACAAATAATCCAACTACACAAAGGAAGATTGTAAACATACTTTCATCGAGTAATTTCTTTTCTTCTCCAGATTTAAATGACTTCACAAATAAAGAGAAGAATTTTCTTGTAAGTGGAAAGACAATCCGCACAGTGAATAAGAATGGAACAAACCATCCAGGGCCATTAAAGTAAAATTGGAATCCTCCTAAAAATGGCTCGATAAAAATGCTGTGCAGATTAAAGTGTATTTCCCTTTCTAAAAGTCCAAGTCCAACCAATACTAGAGTAAGGAAGAGGTAAAATAAATTTGCCTTGTAGTACTTAGTTATATTCTTAAATCTCTTTTTAACTAATGTAAAATAGTCGCTCTCGTATATTCTTTTGTAAAAATACCCCGAAGCAAATATAAATAATGGTATATGGTACGAGTATTCTGGGAAAAGTTCCCTGCTTGAAGTTATCGGTATTCCTATCAAATTAAATAAATTTTCATCTAAATGGCAGCTTACAACGACAATTATGCCGAGAGCTTTAAAAGCTGTCATCCTCAAATTTTTTTCTTTCATATTAAACAATCACCCTTTTTCCTATTAAATAATTATCAATTTTATTTTAAATAATCAATCTTTTCAAAAATCTTAAAATCAAACAATTCTTATTATATCATATTCTAAAAATATTATAATAACTAAAGCTTTATTGGTGCTTAAATTATAAATAAAAATTTACTAGATTATTTTTTAAAAATTATTTTCATACATTAGCATACTTTTTAGAAAATTAAAGAATAAAAAATAGAAGTATTTAAAGAATAAAAATTAGAATTATGATAAAATAGAAAGAGTAAGAACTTATATAAAAAGGAGCGATGTAATGCTAAAGGGAAAAATAATTAAAGGTCTTAGCGGATTTTACTATGTAGATACAGAAAACGGTTTATATGAATGCAAGGCTAGAGGAATTTTTAGAAAGCAAAAAATCACACCTCTTGTTGGAGATAATGTTGAGATAAGCATAGTAGATGAGGAAAATAAAAAAGGTGTTGTCGAAACAATTGAGGAAAGAGAAACTGAGCTTGTTAGACCACCTATTGCAAATGTAGACAAGGCTCTAATTGTGTTTGCCGTTAAAGATCCAAAACCTAATTTATCTCTTTTAGATAGATTTATTGTCCATGCCGAAAGAGAAAATCTTGAGATAGTGATTATATTTACTAAGATGGATTTAGACGATGGCTCACTAGATGAATTGGTTGAAATATATGAAAAAGCTGGATACAAGGTTATACCTGTCAGCAGCGAAAAACATATAAACATAGACAAAGTAAAAGAAGAATTAAAAGGAAATACTGTTGTGTTTGCTGGTCCTTCAGGCGTTGGTAAATCCAGTTTACTAAACCAGATAGATGAAAGTTTCCAGTTAAAAACAGGAACAGTAAGTGAAAAAATTGGTAGAGGTAGACACACTACTAGACATGCAGAGCTATTAAAACTAGAATGTGGAGGAATTGTAGCAGATACTCCAGGATTTAGCTCACTTGAATTAGATGGAATTGATGAAATGGAATTAAAAGAGTATTTCATTGAATTCGATAAATATGACGAATGCAAATTTGGCTCTAAATGTGTACACGAAAATGAGCCAGCTTGCGACGTAAAAGAGGCTGTAGAAAATGGGGAGATATCAAGACAGAGATATGAAAGTTATCTACAGTTATTAAACGAAATAAGACAGAAAAACAGTAGGAGGTATTAGGTTATGGTTAAATTAGCGCCATCAATATTATCAGCAGATTTTGCTAGATTACTAGAAGACGTAAAGAAAGTTGAAAAAGCAGGATGTGAGTATCTTCACATAGATGTTATGGACGGTCATTTTGTACCAAATATAACTCTTGGACCTGGAATAGTTAAAAGTTTAAGAAAAGACGTAAATATGGTATTTGACGCTCATCTTATGATAGAAAATCCAGATAACTACATAGAAGAATTCGTAAAAGCAGGATGTGATATAATAACAGTTCACGTTGAAGCTTGTACTCATCTTCACAGAACTATACAGAACATAAAATCTCATGGTATAAAAGCAGGGGTTGTTTTAAACCCAGCTACATCTTTAGATACTATAAAATACGTTCTTGATGACGTTGATATGGTTCTTTTAATGTCTGTTAACCCAGGATTTGGTGGACAGTCATACATACCATGTGTAACTGAAAAAATAAGAGAACTTAGAAAAATGATAGACGAAAGAGGTCTAAATGTTGAAATAGAGGTTGACGGTGGAGTTAAACCATCTAACATAAAAGAAGTAGTAGAAGCTGGTGCAGATGTATGTGTTGCTGGTTCTGCTATATTTGGTAAAGATGATATAGATGCAGCTGTTAAAGATCTTAGAGAAAGCGCAAAATAGTTAGTATTTGAGATAAATAGTTAGTGTCTTAAAATAAAACTAGAAA
>UQCY01000196.1 GCA_900539645.1 uncultured Clostridium sp.
CCTGCTATTTTTCTTTTAGATAACCTCATTAACAATGCTAACTTAATGACATTGAAGCAAATGCTTCATCTCTTTTTTTGTGTGTATTATTTTTCTTTTACTACGAAATATTCTTCAGGTTTTTCCTCTGGAGCATCTTCAGGTAGCCCTTTTTCTTTTTTAGGGCTTCCTTTTACTTTATGCCATTCATACCATCCGCCATCGTAAACATGGATATCTTCCCAACCCATTGCTTCTGCGTAGAAGTATGTTTCACTAGCTCTCCAACCAGTACCACAATGGAATGAAACTTCTTTATCTGGAGTTATTCCCCATTTATTCCATCTTTCTTCCATTAATTCATAGTTGAACATAGTATTATCAACATTTCTAAAGTCTTCCATACTATATGGATCTGAACCTGCATATCCAAAACGAGAATTAGCTATATCACCAGCTTCTCCTATATAAGTGTATCCACTAACTTTACAAGTATACTCATCCCAACTTCTTATAGATGCTACAACAGCTTTGTCAGGATTTTCAACAACTTTTAATTCCTCATCATAGTCATATATAACATCAGGGTTCTGTGGAACATCTGCCCCAAAATCAACTTTTTCTGGTGTATTAGTTCCTTCTTCAAGTTCTCTTCCTTGAAGTTTCCAAAGTGTTTTTCCACCATTTAATATACGTATATCTTTAACACCTGCGTATTTCATTATTAGAGCAGCCCTTGCAGCAGCAGTAGTTGCTGGAGTAGTACCGTATAGAACTACAGTAGTATCTTTAGTTATACCTAGATTTTCTAAATCTTTTTTGATAACATCATCACTATTTCTATTCCAGAATTTTAACTGTTCTTCAAGAGGAACTGCGTCGTATTCAGCTAAAGCTCTTAAACCAGGAAGATGATTAAAAGTATCCTTAACATTTACAGCACCTTTTATATGACCACCTTCATATTCTCCCTCTTCGCTACCAAGAGATACTTCAACTATTTTAAAATCATTACCATTATAAGTTTCAGGATTTTTACCATCGATTAAATCCTGTACCCACTGTGGATGAACATATATATCATATTTTGGAAGAGAAGATGTTTCTTTTTTTGCCTCAACATATGAGTTATATCCACCTTCTAAGATAGATAAATCAGTGAATCCTAATTCTTGATATTTTTTTGCATCTTCTTCTGATACAGTATCATTGCTATAAAGAACTGTTTTTTTAGAAATATCAAGATGTCTTCTCTCTAATTCTAATTTCATTTCAGTTCCAATAGCAGAGTCTTTAGAAAGATCCATGTCTAACCAAGTTTCAGGAAAGTCCACAGCTCCTTTAATATGACCGCCGTGACCATCTTCAGTATTCCAACCTATAAACTGTTCCTCGCCTCTTATATCTACTACTTGCATAGATGATGGGTCTAATTCATCAACAGTTATAGTAGATATAGAACCCGATGTGTTTGTTGCTTCTTTTTCTTCTTCTTTAGGAGAGCATCCAACTACAGAGAAAGCTAGTACAGAAGATAAAAGAAGAGCCATAATTCTTTTGTGCATAATAATTACCTCCAAATTATTTTTTATTAAAGTAATTCACGATATACTTGATTATTAGTAGAATTAAAAAAGAAAACCGATACATTAAGATTGTATTAGTTGAATTATTCTGAATAAAAGAAGTATATGTATTACTAAAATATTCTAAGAAAGATAATTCGCCAAGAATTTCTTTATTAAATAGATAGAAAATGGCGAATGATAAAGGTTTTACTATAAAAGTAAATCCAATAACAGATACAATGTATTTGATAATATTTTTAAAAATAGAATCAGAATTCTTATACCATATAATACCAATTAAAAAAGCTTCCAATATTTGAAATATAAGAGTATAAATTATAGTACCAGAGCCCATTCCAATATTATTAAGAATAATACTGGCTACTGCAGCATATAAAGCACCCAAAATAGGACCTAATGTAGCAGAAACAATAGCCGTGGGTATAATATTAGAAGAAATAAATATAGGTGCTGAGGTATACATAGGTAAAATAGCATTTACTCCTGTTATTATTAGAGCAAAGAGAATTATTAAAAAGATTATCTTTTTTGATTTAACTTTAATAAAATTCAATATATCAAACACTCCTTTAAATATAAAATTTTAATTAAATTTACATAAAATATAGTAAATTCAGAAGATAGTAACATAATAAAATAACAAAAAACGTTTGACAATACATATAGATAAAATCTATCTTATAAAAATTGTATATATAAAAAATCTATATTAATGTTAAGTAAAAACAATTAACAAATTAATAACAATATACACATTTTTCTGTGGAAAAATAAAAACCTACACTCAAGTAATATGCACAAAAAAATACTTATCAACAAACTTATCCACAATATCAACAGAATAATATCCACATTATCCACGAATATATGTGTAAAAACAATTATCAAAAATAGAAATTTTCTGTAAAATTTTCAGAAAAAAATAAAAATTTCTATAAAAAAAGAAGGAAATATTAAATGTATGTAGAATATATATAACAAGAAATAAATATCAAGCGATTACTTAAAGAAATGTAATAAGTAATAGAAAATATCAAGAAATATGTGATGATATTAAAGGAATTAGGCTTGATACCGAAAGGAGAGGTAGTTATGAAACTTACTATATCTGGAAAACAAATGGAATTAACTCAGGGAATAAAAGAGAACATAGAAAGCAAACTAAGTAGATTGGACAAATACGTAAGCCCAGATACAGATGTAAAAGTTACTGTAAGCGCTAAGAAAGGAAGACACAAAATAGAAGTAACTATAGCTCCTAAGAATGGTCATGTTATAAGAGCAGAAGAATCTCAGGAAAACTTATACCCTGCAATAGATCTTGTAGTTGACAAATTAAAAATACAGCTTAAAAAATACAAAGATAAAATGCAGAAGAGACATCAGGAAAACAAGAGTATAAGATTCGATAGTCCAGAAATAAACGATGCTATATTAGAAGAAGACTTAGAAGATTTTGAAGATGAATTATTCATAATCAAAAGACGTAAGAGAATAAATATAAAACCAATGAGTGAAGAAGAAGCAGTTCTTCAGATGGAATTAGTTGGACATGATTTCTATATATTCAAAAATGATGCAACTGATGAAATAGCTCTAGTTTACAAACGTAAAAATGGTGGATATGGTATAATAGAACAGGAAGAATACTAAAATATCATATATAAATTGATTATAATTAAAAATTTATACATAAAAAAGAAACAAGCTTTTTAGCAATGTCATTAAGTTAGTAGAAAAACATAAAGACCTCAATATTAGAAATAATAT
>UQCY01000197.1 GCA_900539645.1 uncultured Clostridium sp.
TAGGTCTGCATGTAATAAGTCAATAAATATTACGCTAAGAGGTATTACTGCTGCCCAGATTGCTCTACCTGTAAAGAAGTTTACTAGTATTGTAGCAACTGTTCCTCCAAGTACAAACATTACTATCATAGCAATGTGAGTATTCATTCTTTTTACATACTTCTGTTCGCCATGATTTCTTATCGCTTTTGTAAGTGCAACCCCAATCTGTCTAACGTGATTTGTACAGAATGTTGTTGCCATTGGTATTTTGTAAGCCTGTCTAAATGTGTTGTACTGCATTGAACATAGGAAGTTTATCGAAATCTGAGCAATTTGGTATGGTGCACTGTCTGGTACAAATCCAAGTATTATAACAACTATAATTTCTATTAATATTAACATAGTATCCCATCTTATGAAGTGGAATTTTTTAATTGAAAGTGCCCACGCTTCAGAAAGCATAGTTCCCGCAAGATACGCAGTAAGTGGAACTAAGTAGTATGCTGCTTTTCCAAAGTTTTTGCTTCCTATAGCCATTCCCAACATTACAAGGTTTGCTGTCTGTGCATTACAGAATATTCCTCCCCTTGCTGTATATGTATACGCACCGTAAAATCCACCGACAAACATTAGAACTGCAAAGATCCACCATTTTTCACACTCTAAAAATTCTTCCTGTTCTTCTTTTAAATCCGTCGCTATACGAACAACATTTTTATATTCCAAAATGTAAACCTCCCTTCTATTTTTTATTATAAGTTCAGTTTTGCTTTTATAATTCTTATTTTTTGTAGAATTATAGCAATATAGCCGACAAATTAGATTTAATGCCGGCTATTTATCTAATCTAAATATAGAAATATTATACTCTCATTTATTTTATTTTTCAAATTTTGTTAAATATGATATATTTTTTATATTTTTATTGATTAGTATTTTCTTCTATCTAAATTTTAAAGCTCTATAGTTTCTAAATCATCTGGTATTGCTATGTTTCCACTAAAGAATCCTTTTCCTTCATTGTAGTACATAGTTTTTCTATTAGCTATATTTTTATCTTCTGTGTGATATAAAAGTATGTTTTTTATACCAAGTTCTGTAGCTAATTCACAGGCATCTTTAACTGTTGAATGGTGCTTTTCATAAGGTTTAAATTTATCTGCTTCTGAATATAGACAAAAGGCTTCGTGAAGTAACCAATCGCTGTTTTTAGCATATTTTTCTTCTTTTTCGTTGTATGGTTCATCACCACAGCAAGTAAGTTTTTTATCGTTATAGTAAATCATACTAAATCCAAACTGTTTTGCTTTAGTTGAGTGTATATCGAAAAATACAGTTTTGTTTCCTATTATTTCTCTCTCTTCCCCATCTTCAACAGGTATTATATGTACTCTTTCACCTATAAAATCTGTTTCTTTTTTATTGAGAAGCATGTGAGCAATACTATTTATTATATCGCAAAGCTCCCCATGTGCGTATATGTTTACATCCCCTACATATTCACCTTTTTTCATTGACCGGCAAATTTTTCTAATCATCCATATTACGCCGATAACATGATCAACGTGTTTATGAGTTACAAATATTTCTTTGATGTTTTTCCAATCTATACTTGCATCTTCTAGTTGGTTGAATATTTTATTTCCACCACCACCATCTACTAGTAGCTGTTTTTCTCCATTTGTCAGTACAAAAGTTGTGTTGTAACATTTAGTTACCATTGCATTTCCTGTTCCTAGCATTGTTATTTTCATAAGATTTTCCTCTTTTCTTGATAGTTTTTTAAATTTTATTATTCTATTTAATTTTTAATATTTATATCTCCTTTTATTATAATACCCAAAAGTATTTTTGTATTAACTTATTTTTTTATTAATAACTTTTAAAAACCTTTTCCTTTTTTTATTTAAGTTTAATCTAATTATTTTAAGCATCTTGTATTGATTTTATCCATCCTTAAAATTATAGCTATTTCAACAAATTGATGATAAAATTATTGTATATAAAGTATTTTTTGAGGAAATTTTGTGAGGTGATGTATTTGAGTTTTAAAAATATTTTTACGCAGGTAGCAGTTTTATTCATTATAATTTTGGTAGGATATTTTGTTAGAAAGAAAGGGCTTTTAGATGAATCTTCAACTTCTAAACTTTCTTCTTTAGTTATGAATATTTTTCTTCCTGCTATGATAATTACTGCTATGCAGATTCAATTTGATAAAGATATGATTCCAAAGATTCTTTCTCTTCTTTTAGTGTCTATGGTGATGTTTGGGGTGTCTACTATAGTCGCATTTTGTTTAAAGATTTTTATCAAGTCAGATTCAAAGTTAGGAATTTTTCAATATGCATTAGTTTTTTCTAATTCGGGATTTATGGGATATCCTGTTGTAGAGGCTGTTTTAGGGAAAGGTGCAATATTTTATGCAGCTATTTTCAATCTTCCTTTTAACTTCCTTTGCTTTACACTTGGTGTGTATTTCTTGTCAAAAGGAAATAGTAATGCTAAGTTTTCAATAAAATCCATGATAAATCCTTCTATGATTGCTGTATTTATAGGGCTTGCACTTTTCGTTACAGGTACTGAACTTCCAGTGTTTGTCAATCAGCCATTGGAGCTTTTAGGCGATGTAACTACTCCTATTTCAATGATTGTCATAGGTTCTATGCTTGCTGGTTCTTCTGCTATGGAATGTTTCAAGAGATTTGATATGTATGTGTTGGCAGTTTTAAGACTTGTCGCTATTCCTATGCTTGTGTTCTTGGTTCTCAGACCATTTAGTTTTGATTCAGTTGTTATGGCAATTCCAGTTGTTATCGCTGCTATGCCATCAGCTGCAAATACTGCTATTATGGCGAATGAGTATGGGGCGGATGTTGCGTTGGCATCTCAGGCAGTGTTCTTTACAACGTTGTTTTCTGTGGTGTCAATTCCGTTGATTAGTGTGTTACTATTAGGATAAAAATAATAAGGAGGTAATTATAATGTGTAATTATGATACAAATGAAATATTAAAAAAAATTAATAATCTTCAGTTAGAAATTAAAAAAGTTAATGAAATTTCAGACTCTGAAATAGAAAGGTATACAAAAACTATTAATGAATATCGAGAAAATAAGTTATTAAAATTAAATATTGAACTTAATCATTCTGAGTTGCTATTGAAAGAATTATTAAAAAAATAGATTAAAAAAGGTCAAGAAGATTTCTACATTTTCTTGACCTTTTTTAATGATACTTTTTGTATGTAGACTTATAGTATTCAAAATAATATGCTTATTTTAAAGGGG
>UQCY01000198.1 GCA_900539645.1 uncultured Clostridium sp.
ATAAGAATGAATTAGATATTAATATTTCTAATTCATCAAATAATTCTTTTTCTTTAATTTCGTTTTTTTCCATTGGAAGATCTGCTACAACAGCGCCTTTTCTTCTGTCTATATTTAGATACCCCTTATCTTTAAGCTCGTTATATGCTTTGTTGACAGTATGAAGATTTACACCAATATCCTCAGCCATACTTCTAACAGAAGGTAGAGATTCTCCTATTTTTAAATCTCCTTTTGCTATTGCTTTTATAAGATTATCTTCTATTTGCAGATATATGGATTTACTGCTGCTAAAGTCTAGTTCTAATTTCATATTTATAACCTCCTTTCCAAATGTTATATTAATTCTATTTGTTATATATAATATATAACAGACATAACAAAAAAGCAATATACTTTTTGAAAAATTTGATGGTGGGAAGGGTAAAAATTTATTTTTGAAGAATTAAAATAGTTAAAATCTTATTAAAAATAAGTGATTGGATATATACTATATAATAAATAAAAATATATAACATATAGGTGTAAAAATTAAATAAAAAATAGGTTAAATGTTTCGAAAAATTTTGCTAAAAATTTGAAAAAATGTAATGGATATGTTAATATATAGGTGAAGATAGATTGGAATATGACACGAGATGACGGGGATATTCTAAGACATTATTTTATGAGATTATTAAAGAAGTGAAACACGAGGTGACGGGTTTCACTTTTTTTCTGCAAAAAAGTATATAAAAATGGGGCTGATGTAAAATATAGCAACATCAACCCCGTTTTTTATTTTTAGAATAGTCTATTTAAGGTATTATAATTCTCTATAACAGTGAATAATTCCTCGGCAATCTTCTTGTGCTTATAATTATCTTTCTTAATATTGTGCATCAGTTTCATATTAGTTGTATAAGCGCATACATCTGCAAGCTGGATATTTACACTATCGTAGCTTTTTTTCTGCATAATTTCAGAACTTATTCTTTCGCTTGGATTTTCTCTAAGATAAGGAATCATATAGTTAGAAACAGTATAATTACCTTCGTCAGCTATTATACAAGCTTGTTCATTGTTTTTTTCTAAATAAATAGAAATCATTTCAACAAGCGCCTCTGTCATTTTTCTGTTTAATAAACATTCAGACTCATTTCCTTTACCATGACGATTTAAAAACTCATTTTTATCACAATAAACAGTAAATATAGGTATATCATAGCTTTCTACAACTCTAAGAGTTCTTTTAATGGTATTTATCCTATCATCTTTATCCAAAATTATATATGGAATATCTCCTCTTATAATTTCTGAGCAATGTAGCTCAAAGTTTTCACTGATAACTAAATCGGTTAAAAGTTTTGACATCTTATTGGCTCTATTAGATGTATATGTATTATTGTCAAAAGATGACTGCAGTGTATTTTCGATTTTAAACTTGAATCTATCTGTTATTACCTTTAATTTTTCGCTAATATCTCCAAAATATCTATTATCTATACAAACAGCGGTTAAAAGATATACAGGCTGATCTAAATCTTTAAGGCTGCGGCTTCCTGAATCGTCAATATAAATATTTATCAAAATTACTCCTCCATTTCCTATTACTAATTATATAATAGCATATTTTTTATAATAATATTATTCAAATAGATGCAAGAATTTCGTCAATTGTAAAAAATTAAATAAAAAAGTATAAATAGTTGACTTAAAACACAAAAAAGTTTAAAATAGAATAACGGAACAATTTTAAATTGGTAACTGGTAACATTAAGTCAAAGTTACATAATCCCTAAAGGCAGCTGAGTATTTTTCGATACGAAGCTGCTCTTTTAGTTTAATAAATTAACTTTACTTGTGTTGAAAATATATTATTGTAATGATATGATATGTTAAACAGAATACTGAACTTGGAAAGGTGTGAAAATTATGTACGAAAAAATAGTAGAGGCTACTGAATATATAAAGGGGATAACTGATATAAAACCAGAAATAGCTCTTATACTTGGTTCAGGTCTTGGAGCAATGGCAGAAAATATAAAAAATCCAGTAAAAATAAAATACAGCGACATACCTAATTTTCCAGTATCTACTGTAGTTGGACATGCAGGAGAGCTTATAATCGGGGAATTAGAAGGAAAAAAAGTTGTAGCTATGCAGGGAAGATTCCACTATTATGAAGGATATTCTCAGTCACTTACAACTATGCCAGTTAGAGTTATGAAAATGCTTGGAGCAGAAACACTTATTGTAACAAATGCAGCTGGTGGTGCTAATAAAGACTTTAAAGCAGGAGATTTAATGATTATAAAAGATCATATAAACCTAAGTGGCTCAAATCCTCTTATAGGAAAAAATGACGATAGAATAGGACCTAGATTCCCAGATATGTCAGATGCGTACAATAAGGAATATAGAGATTTAATAAAAAAATCTGCTGAAGAAGAGGGGATAGAAGTAAGAGAAGGAGTATACACATTCTTCTCAGGACCAAACTATGAAACACCTGCTGAAATAAGAATGGTGCAGGTTTTAGGTGGAGATGCTGTTGGAATGTCTACAGTACCAGAAGTTATAGTTGCAGCACATTGTGGAATGAAGGTAATAGGAGTATCTTGTATAACAAATATGGCTGCGGGAATATCAGAAACAAAATTAAATCACAAAGAAGTAATAGAAACAACTGAAAAAGTAAAAGTTAATTTTGCTAAGCTAATAACTAGAGTTATAAAAAACCTGTAAAGAAACATAGATAATGATAGTAAATATGCAACAATAGATATAAATTCATAAAAACGAAAGATAAGTAAGTAATCTAATCCAATATAAAGACTAATTTTAAAATACGATTAATAGAGAAAATGCTCAATAAAAAAATATTTAAAAAAAGTGAAAAAATTTTAAAAAAATATGTTTAAGCTATTTATCACCGGGTATATAAATACCATAAGAGATAAGACAAAACTCTTTAAAAAGAATTTGAATATAAAAATTAGAAATTAAAGATTATGGAGGATTAAGATTATGAAAAAATGGGTTTGTACAGTATGCGGATATATACATGAAGGAGAAACTGCACCAGCAGAATGTCCAGTGTGTAAAGTAGGTCCAGAAAAATTCGAAGAAATGGGTGGAGAAAGAGTATGGGCTGACGAACATAGAATAGGTGTTGCTAAAGGTGTAGATGAAGAAGTTGTTGAAGGATTAAGAGCTAACTTTACTGGTGAATGTACAGAAGTTGGTATGTACTTAGCAATGTCAAGACAGGCAGATA
>UQCY01000199.1 GCA_900539645.1 uncultured Clostridium sp.
TATATTTGTCTATATATGTATATTTTTGACTATATTTTTAACAACTATATAGTTGATCCTTAGATAAATCTTTTACCAACCAATTTGGATCATACCAATGGTCAAAATATGAATCGGGATTATAAATATATTTGCTTCCCTCTTTATCTCCAAAGTAAATATTTAACATCTCAACACCGCCTTTATTGTAATATTATTATAACATTATTTGTATATAACATATATAATAAAAAAGACTGCCACAAAATTTTGTAACAGCCATTGTTTTTATAATATATTTGCTTTTTTTATCGAATTATCTGGAATTTTATCTAATATATTTTTTAGTGCCCAAATCATGTAAAGTGGTATATTGAGCACTCCATCTTGATATTTAAACCCTCTTAAAGATGTTTTTACAGCTAAATTTGGATTATATTTATCCTTATAATAATTTAGAGATTTTGTATGTACAGTTGTTCCAGCTTTTACCTCAATAGGAATTATGTCTAAATCATTTTGAATCACAAAATCTACTTCGTGATTATCTTTTGCCCAATATGCTACATCATCAAATTTATATAATTCTTGAAGCACAAATTGCTCAGTCAATGCTCCATTATATTCAGAGAATAACTCATTTCCTTTTAAAATTAATTTTGGTGAAACTTGATTTAAAACTGTTAGCAATCCTATATCATTAACAAAAATTTTAAATACATCTGTTTCTTTATACGCACTCAAAGGCAATTTAGGCGTATTTATACAATTTACCTTCTGTATAACAGAAGAATCTGTCAACCATTGAATTGCCAAGCTATACTCTTTAGCTCTTGCACTGTTTCTAATCAATCCAAAAATAAATTTTTTATTTTCTTTACTCAACTGTTTACTAATATTTTCCCAAACCTCTGTTATTTTTTTACTTGTAATAGCATCTGTATATTTAGAAAAATCAGATCTATAGTCATCTTCTATATTTGCTAAAATATTCTTTACTTCTACATAATCTTTTGTATCTAGCCAAGTTTGAACAGCTGCAGGCATACCACCAATGAACATATATTCTCTTAGAAGATACTCTAAGTGTTCAAATGACATACTTTCCAGTTTTTCCAAAGATGCTGTTTCTATAAATTTTACATTTTCTTCTTTCCCACTTGCAATCAAAAATTCCTTAAAACTCAAAGGGCGAATATAAATAGTTTCTAAGCATCCAGTTGGATAACTTATTCCACTATGTAGCCGAACCCCTAGAAGGGAACCCGCACAACATACATGATACTCTGGAGCTTCTTCTTTGAAGAATTTTAAAAGCAACAATGCTCTTGGAACACTCTGTATTTCATCTAAAATAATCAGAGTTTTCCCAGGAATTATTTTCTTTTCAAATATAAGACCTAACTGCTCTATTATTATGTGTGGATCTAGAGTTTCTTCAAAAATTGTTAGTGTATCTGCATATCTTTCTAGATTGATATATACATAATCTTCAAAGCATTTTTCACCTAGTTCTTTAAGAAGCCATGTCTTTCCTACCTGTCTAGCTCCTTTTAACATTAAAACATTTCTAGAACCATCTGGTTTATTTTTCCATTTTACTAGTCTTTCAAAAATTTCTCTCTTCAAATTGTATCCACTCCTTTCAACTATTATTATATCATAATTTAATATGTGTTCAAATTTAACAAATTTTATATCTAATTGATTGTAAAAAAGCTACTGTCGAACATTCTTTACAAAATATTCAACAGCAGCATTTTTGCTTCAAACAAATTTATAAACTAAGGACAAGAGTTATAACTACTCTAAAGCGACAATACTGCAAGCGCCCCACAACTGCTAAATGTGTTACTCTAACAGTGTGGGGCGCTGAAGCCTGGAGCAAGGAGTAGTTATACTCTTGTCCCTCTATTTTACAAATTTATTTTCTTTTACTAGTTAAGTATCTGTCTATAGATTCAGCTGCTTTTTTAGAATTAACAACAGCTTCTATAACTGTACTTGGTCCTGAAGTAACGTCCCCACCAGAGAATACACCTTCTCTAGTTGTTTCACCGTATTCGTCAGTTACTAGAAGTCCCCATTTGTTTACTTCTAACTCAGGGTTGTTTTTAACGATTGTATTTCTTGCAGTCTGGCTTATAGCTATTAGCACAGAATCACATTCGTATAATTTTTCGCTTCCTTCTATCATAACAACTGATTCTCTACCGTCTTCACCTTTAACTCTGTGAGTATCAGCGAATATTACACCTTCTTCAGTTATTTCTATAGGAGCTTTATATGTATCAAATACTACTCCATCTTCTTTAGTTTCTTCTATTTCTGCTTTACAAGCTTTCATATCGCAGAAGTCTTTTCTGTATGCTATTGTAACTTCATCTGCTCCGTAATGTTTAGCACTTCTTGCAGCGTCCATCGCAACGTTTCCTGCACCTATTACTATAACTTTTTTACCTAAGTTATATCTCTTTGGTGATCTTAAGTAGTTTATTGCATATAGTGAGTTACCTAGTGTTTCACCTTTTATATCTAATCTCTTTGGACTCCAAGTACCAGTTCCTATGAACACAGCATCGTATCCATCGTAGAATAATTTATCTATAGTTATAACCTGACCTATAGCAGTATTTGTTCTGAAAACAACTCCAGCTTCTTCTAACATTCTTATCATGTCTTTAACTATTTCTCTTGGTAATCTGAAATCAGGTATACCGTATCTTAATATACCACCAACTCTACCATTTTTTTCGAATACAGTTACTTTGTATCCTTTTTTAACTAATTCTGTAGCTATAGTTAAACCTGCTGGACCTGAACCAACTACCGCAACTCTCTGGTTTTTAGGTTCTTCTTTTATAGTTATTTTACCAGTTTTTAAGAATTCTCTTGATATGAATTCTTCTATTTTATAGAATTCTACTGGGTCTTTTTTGATTCCTTTTATACAGTGACCGAAACACTGATCTTCGTGAGGACAAACCATTGCGCATATTGCTGACATTGGGTTGTTTTCGAATAGTATCTGTCCTGCTTCTTCCATTTTACCTTCTTTAAATAGGTTTATTATGCCAGGTATGTCTGTATGAACTGGACAGTTTGTTCTACAACTTGGTTTTTTACATAATAAACATTCATTTGCTTCATTAACTAAAAATTTACTTACATCAATCATTACTTTAT
The DNA here is from genome assembly GCA_900539645.1 of uncultured Clostridium sp. Classification (GTDB taxonomy): domain Bacteria; phylum Bacillota; class Clostridia; order Peptostreptococcales; family Peptostreptococcaceae; genus Peptacetobacter. The sequence goes on from UQCY01000199.1 coordinate 3,166, forward strand.
ACTCCCTCCATTTAAATAATCGCACCTAATTTAAAATATCATATTTCTAAATGTGTTTCAAATGTTATTTTCAATTAA
>UQCY01000200.1 GCA_900539645.1 uncultured Clostridium sp.
ATTTTTATAAAAAAATAGGAAAGTTGATTTTATCAACTCCCCTAATATAGACTTATTTTTCTTTATTTAACCTTTTAACTTTATAATATTTTAATGTTTTTTCCACATATAAGGATTTTTTATAGTTTTAGAGTTTCTTATTTTTTCAGCTGCACAAAATACAAATTCCATATTTGTAGGAATATCATTTTTAGAAAAAATATCACACCCTAAAATTTGATTGAGCTCCTCATAATCCCTATTCTTTTTTAAATCTTGTATAGCATATCTAATACTTCTCTCTATATTCGTCTTTTCGGTATTATTTTTATTTGCTATAGCACCGATAGTAGTACTATCCTCTTTTATATCGTACTTTGTATCTCTTAAAAGCTCAATATATATAGATTCCTTTATATACCTATACCCTTTTAATTTCGAGCGAATTCCCAAATAATTTATAAATTCGCTTGTATCTGCTTCTATTGAACTTATGCAACGTATATCATCAATATTCAATTCTTCATATTGATCTTCTTCTATATACCAGCATATAGTATTATATAATGGTCTATCAATATACCTCATTTTTTCTCCCCCATTTCTCCAAAGTTTATTGATAAGTTTACCTATTATGCTTATATAAATACAACTATCTACATTTGTATTCTTCTGCAAGAGAAAGTATTTCTTTTGCATGCTCGATTGTTTTTTCTGTTATCTGCTTTCCAGATATAAGTCTTGAGATTTCTCTCTTTCTACCATCGGCATCCAATTTTTCAACAACTGTAAATGTTCTTTCACCATCTGTTTTCTTTTCTATACAATAGTGTGTATCCGCGTTGGCTGCAATCTGTGGAAGATGTGTTATACAGATTATCTGCTTCTTAGTAGCTATATCAGATAATTTTTCACCTACATTCTGTGCAGCAATACCACTTATTCCTGTATCAATTTCATCAAATACCAATGTTTCTATCTCATCCGTATCAGCTAAAATAGTCTTAAATGCAAGCATAAATCTAGATATTTCTCCTCCAGATGCCACCTTTGATATAGGTCTTAAGTCTTCCCCAACGTTGAAAGAAATCATAAATTCTGCAAAATCTCTTCCCTCTGCAGTAAAATCTCTATCACTAAACTCTGTACAGAATCTTACATTTTTCATATCCATACTATCTAGCTCTTCAATTAGAAGTGCAGCCATCTTCTCAGCTTGCTCTTTTCTAATTTCAGTTAATACTTCTGATTTTTTGTACAGCTCTTCTTCTATAGATTCTAATTTTTCCTTTAATCTCTCTTTTTCCTCATCTCTATTTAAAATATCGTACAATCTTTTAGATATTTTTTCGTGGAAATTAAAGATATCCTCTATAGTATCCCCGTATTTTCTTCTAAGATTATTAATATCATTTAATCTAATTTCTATCTGCTCAAGTTCATATGGCTCAAAATTTATACTATCCTTATAATCTCTTATTTCTCCAGATAAATCCTGAAGCTCATACATTATTCTCTCTACCTCATTGTAAATATCCCCTATTTTCTTATCAAAAGACGCTATAGAAGATAACTCACTTACAACTCTACCTACTATGTCAATAGCATTTATCTCGCTATTGTGGATTGCTTCATATGATACATTTAGATTATTGAATATTTTTTCGCTGTTTCTAAATACATCCCTCTTCTGTATGAGCTCTTCATATTCTTCAGGATTTAGATTTGCCGCTTCTATCTCATCAATTTGGAATTTTAGCAAATCTCTTTCCCTCTGTATTTCCATCTCATCTTTATTGTCGTTCAATCTTAATAGTTCTGACTTCACCTTAGAATACTCAGAATAAAGCTCTTTATACTCCATTTTTGCATCCACTATTGTTTCTCCAGCAAATGCATCTATAAATTTCAAATGTCTGCTTGGATCAAATAACAACTGGTTTTGATGCTGCCCGTGGACATCTATCAAGTATGATACTATCTCTTTAAGCAAAGATAGTTTAACAGTTCTTCCATTGACCCTAGCAGTACTCTTCCCGTCAGAATATATTACTCTGGCTATAGTAATAATTCCGTCTTCCATATCAATATCATTTTCAGACATTATTCTTTTTAAATTTTCATTTTCAGAGTAGAAAACTGTTTCTACAAAACCTTTATCAGTTCCTTTTCTTAAAAATGATTTATCATATTTATTTCCAAGACACAGACCTAACGCATCTATTATTATAGATTTCCCAGAACCTGTTTCCCCTGTCAAAATATTCAAGTTTTTGTCTATAGTGAGCCTCAGCTCCTCTACAAGAGCACAATTTTTCATATATATTTCGAGAATCAAACCAATATGTAGTATACCTATATACTACAAACTCACCTCCAAGCTCACAAATCATATCGATTTAGTGAAAATTTTTACGTCTTTAATATTTAATTTATAAAATTTATTTTTTATAAATTAGCAAAATAACCCTATATTACGGGTTATTTGCTAAGCTGATGCGATTTTTCAACAACTTCTCTTATATTTTCAAAGTGTTTTTCTCTATCGTAAGTAAATCCTTCATTAGATGTACATAGATGTATTAAGTATTCTATATTTCCTTCTGGTCCTTTTATAGGTGAGAAATCTAGATTTTTAATAGCAAATCCATTTTCTACCACAAAATCAGAAATCATTTCTATAACTTCTATATGAGTTGAAGTTTCTCTTACGACACCTTTTTTACCAACTTTTTCTCTTCCTGCTTCAAACTGTGGTTTTATAAGAGCTACTATTTCTCCGCCATCTCTAAGCAGCTTTTTAGCTACAGGAAGTACTAATTTTAATGATATAAATGATACGTCTATAGAAGCAAAATCTGGGAATTCTTTTAAATCCTCAGTTGTGACGTTTCTTATGTTAGTTCTTTCCATACAAACTACTCTTTCATCACTTCTAAGCTTCCATGCTAACTGTCCATATCCAACATCTATAGAAAATACCTTTATAGCTCCGTTCTGAAGCATACAATCTGTAAATCCTCCTGTAGACGCTCCTATATCCATACAAATTTTTCCCTCTAGTGTAAGGTCAAAATTCTTCATAGCCTTTTCTAATTTTAATCCCCCTCTACTTACATAAGGTATTGGATTTCCTTTAACTTCTATATTTGCATCTTCCTTTACTTCTGTTCCAGCCTTGTCACATCTCTGATTATCTACAAAAACTAATCCAGCCATTATAGCTTTTTTAGCTCTTTCT
>UQCY01000201.1 GCA_900539645.1 uncultured Clostridium sp.
AACCAGAAGATAATTTAAATGAACTTATAAGAATCGCTATAATTCATGCACAATTTGAAACTATCCATCCTTTCTTAGATGGCAATGGTAGAATAGGTAGAATTTTAATACCTCTATATCTTTATGATAAATCTGTATTAAAAAGACCAATATTCTTTTTAAGTGAAAGTTTAGAAAAAGACAAGTTTAAATATTACAAACTGCTTAATGATGTTAGAGTTTCTATATCTGAAGATAACTACGAATCAGATTTTGGGGTAGCAAAGAAAAATTGGTGTGAATGGATTAAATTTTTCCTTGAAGCTGTAACTACTCAGTCTCAAAAAAATATTGATTTAATTGAAAGAATAGATACTTTATACGAAGAAACTATAGATTCTTTAAGAAAAGTAATTGGCTCTGATAGAGTTATTGATATTGCTAGATTTATGTTAAAAAATCCAATATTTACAAAGAAAAAAATGTCAGAAGAATTAGGTTATCCTGTATCTACTGTTGGTAACTACCTATCAAAACTTGAAAACGAAAATATTATTTTCTCTGATGGACGTGTTAGAAATAAAAAATATTACTTATACTCTCTGATAGAGATTTTAAACTAAAAAATGGGCGAAGGAAGTTATTTTCCTCGCCCATTTTTCAGTTTTTACAAACTTTTTATTCTATGTTTTGAATACTATTTATTTTCCTTTAAATCATTTGTATCCTTTATTATCTTTCCATCGCTTATAGTTATTATTCTATCTGCAGTTTCAGCTATTTCTTGGTTGTGTGTTATCATAACCAATGTCCGTTTAAATTCCTTTACTGTATCACTTAAAAGATCCATAACCTCTTGAGTAGTCTTTGAATCTAGATTACCAGTTGGTTCATCGGCAAATATTATAGCAGGTTTGTTTGAAAGTGCTCTAGCTATTGCAACCCTCTGCTGCTGCCCTCCTGATAACTCATTTGGGAATTTTTTTATCTGATCTGTAAGACCTACAGCTTTTATTATCCTATCTATATATGCTTTATCCTCTTTTCCACCATCTAAAAGTATTGGTAGTACAATATTATCGTATACATTTATTACTGGTATAAGATTGAAGCTCTGGAATATAAATCCAAATTTTTTACGTCTTATTTTTGATAGTTCATTATCATTGTAATCATATAGACTTTTTGTTCCAAGCTTTACTTCTCCACTTGTTGGTTTGTCTAATCCTGCCATACAATGAAGTAATGTACTCTTTCCAGAACCAGAAGCTCCGATTATAGAAGTAAATTTCCCTTTTTCTATTTTTAAATCAATTCCATCTACAGCTCTAACAAGACTTTCATCTTTACCATAGTATTTTTTTAAATTACAAACTTCTAAGCTTTCCACTAAATTTAAATCTTTCATAACGGATTTTCCTTTCTATATAAGTATTGTTGATATATATATATCTATATGTTTAAATTATCACTTTAAATATTTAAAAACAATAGATTTGGTCTGAACGGTAGGAAAAACGTCCCGAATGGTAAGTTTATGAATCTATATCTCTCATACCATCTGATATTTCTTTGTTTTTAAAATCTCTGTTTGCTAATTTTACTGCTATTATACAAGTAGCTAATGTAACAACAGCGAATATTATCGCTTGTGGATATGGGAATGTAAAGTCCATAAAATGCTCTATACCAAAGTTTGTATATGCATTATTGTTCCACTCAACAAATTTGAAAAGTGCATATGTAGCTAATCCTATTCCAGATACTACACTCAATAAAGCATATGTCATTGATTCCCACATATTCATTTTATTCATATCCTTAGCAGACATTCCCAATGCTCTCATTGTAAACATTTCTTTTCTTCTTTCTAGAAGGTTTGATTTAACTGTGCAGAATATACTTATAGCTGCAATCATAAGCACTAGGATTATATTTATAACACTTTCTCTAAATATATTTTTAGTTTCTTGCTTTTGAATATTAACAAATCCTGTTTTTAAAGTTATACTTCCAGGTATATTTTGTGTTACATATTCTTCTACTTTGCTATTTGCTTCTATATTTTCCATATCTTTATAATCTACAGCAAGATTATTATATGCCTTAAATCCTAAAAGTTCTTTCATATTATCTTCAGATGTTATAACCTCAAACTTATATGGCATTTTTGCATCACCATAAGATTGCCAATCTGGTTTAAGAACAGCAGCAACTCTTACCTTAACATCTCTTTTTTCTATTTTATCTCCATTATGGTATTTTACACTAATATCGATTATATCCCCTTGTTTTAAATCTTTAAATATCTTTTTCTGAGTATGAGTTTTAATCATATCATAAAAACTATTGTACACAGCCACATTTATATATCCATCAGTTTTTGTCTCTAACTCTTTAGCAGTTTTTCTATCTAGCATATATGGTTCAACATATTTCTTTAATCCTTGATTATCATAAAATCTAATATAATTTTCAGATTCTATTTTTTTATCGCCTTCTAAACCATAATAATCTATAAATGCTTTTTCAATATTTTTCTTATCTGTTACAAATGTTGTAGTTGCATCGTATGTAGGTTTAACCCCCTTTACTCCATCCATATTTTTTATTTTATCTATTTTATTATCTTCTATTCTAAATCTTTCTTCATCGTTTGCAATTCCACCACATACTGTTATATCATTTTTATAGTATATTCTTCTTATTTTATCATTTAATTCATCCTGCATATCAGAAAAAGTATACATTATTAAATATCCACAAAGTGTTATTGTAAGTATTGATACAAGAGTTCTAGTCTTTTTAATCCAAAGATTTCTAATTCCCATATATCTAAATATTCCAAGCTTATCTTGGATAAACTTACCTATTTTAGATTGTTTTTCTTTTCTTTTGTGTTTTGTAGAATTGGAGATAGCTTCCATACATCCTACTCTACCAATTTTGATAACTGGAACTATTGTAGCCAATATTATCGCTAATACTGATACTTTTACAGTTTTCATAATTACATCTTGATCAATATGTACGCTAGGACTAATTCCTACTGCATCTAATACCATATCTTTAAATGTAACTAATCCTAATTTTGTTATACCAAGTCCTAATACAATCCCTATACTTGTACCAAATACAGCAAGAAGTACAGATTGATACACAACCATAAATCTTATATCTCTTCTTCTCGCTCCAATAAGTCTTAACATACTTATCTCTCTAAGATA
>UQCY01000202.1 GCA_900539645.1 uncultured Clostridium sp.
TTTCTTATGCTATAATAGGATCTTTAGTTAGAAATTACTGCTTTTTATTTATTTAATAATTCAAAATGGCATTTGATAAGATTTTTTCGGATGCTATTTTGAATTATTTTTTATATGTATATATTATGATGCTATTTCGAACTATTTTGTATTGACACATAAAGTGTACTAGTTATATAATACACTTATAAAAAGGTGTATGATACGGCTAGTACACTTTTAAAATATAGACTTTGAAATATGAATATTAAAAAATGGAGTTGATATTATGGACGAAAAATTATTAAGACATAAAAGAGTAACGTCTATTCTATTTATTGTATATTTCTTGCTTCTTACATGGATTATCGTGTTTAAGATGGAGCTTTCTATGAGCAACTTAGTGGCAGAAAGAAGTATAAATTTCATTCCTTTTAAGGAATCAGCGATAGTAAATGGAAGGATTTCTTTTAGCGAAATTATAAATAACGCAATAGTATTTATTCCTGTTGGTGTGTTTACAGCAATGCTTGCAGATAACCTAAAATTTATAAAAATGGCAGCTGTACCTTTTGGAATAAGCTTGTTCTATGAAATAACACAGTATATTTTTGCAGTTGGTGCATGTGATATAACTGATTTGATAAATAACACTTTAGGTGGGATTGTAGGGATATTGATTTTTAAGTTACGGAGAAAAGTGCTTGGAGATAAAGCATACAAGGTTGTAAATATTTTCTCTATCATGTGTGTGGTGCTGATAGTGATTATGATAGGAGCTTTAATATTCTTAAATTAAGATAAAAAAAGCTCAACAAGCTCTTAAATTGCAGCACGAACAGATTAAGCAAGAAAAGGAGATTGCTCGTAAAGAAAGAGTAGAAGCTGAAAAGGAAAGAAAGAGAGAAACCCACATATTGAAAAAGAAAGAAAAACATAAAGGTCATTAATTTGAAGAAGCTAGTTAACTTTGTACAGAGTTGACTAGCTTTTTTATTTTATAAGGTTAGTGCAAGATTACTGTGTTATCATATTATTAAATATAGAAAAAATTAAGGTGGTATTATTATGAAAAAAATATTAATAGCAGACGACGATAAAGAATTATGCAAACTAATACAAATAACACTAAAAAGTGAAAACATAGATTCTAAAATATGCTTTAGCGGAATAGAAGCGATAAACGAACTTGAAAAAGACGAATATATTATGCTGATCCTAGATGTTATGATGCCGGGATTAGACGGATTTAGAACACTTGAAATAGTTAGGGAAAGCAGCGATATTCCTGTACTTATGCTAACTGCAAAGGATGACACATCGAGCAAAGTCAAAGGACTTCGACTTGGAGCAGATGACTATATAACAAAACCTTTTAACACCGATGAGTTTCTGGCTAGAGTTGATTCATTGATCAGAAGATACAATATGAACAACAAAGCAAATCAAAATACAGAAGATTGTAGAGAAACATTACATTTTGATGGACTAGAAATTTTTCCTGATGAATACTCTGTAAAAACTGATAAAGGGATGATTGAATTGTTGCCAAAGGAATTTGATATTTTATACTTTTGTGCAATTAATCAAGGGCGAATACTCACTAAAAAACAGATATATGAAGCTGTATGGAATGAAAGTTATGCATTTGACGACAATAATATAATGTCCGTAATAAGCAGGATAAGAAAGAAAATAGAAGAAGATTCTTCAAATCCTAAATACATTCAAACTGTGAAGGGCATAGGATATAGATTTAATAAGGGGGTATAAATATGCAAGTTTTATATTTCTTACTGGCAATCTCTTTACTTTTAAATATAGTTTTGTGCTGCAAGGTAATATCTATAAATAAAAAAATATCTAAATCAAACGAAATATTAGATGATATAAAAAATGGAAATGGGAACAGAAGGATATTATCAAAGGACGATGATAATTTCTCAGAAATAATATATAAAATAAATGAAATCGTATATTTATATGAGGAAAAATTAGCAGAATTTCAGAAAAAAGAGAATGCAAATAATCAGTTACTAACTAGCCTTTCTCACGATATTAGAACTCCGCTAACATCTATAATTGGGTATACAGATGCAATAAAAAAAGAACTGCTAAAAAATGATTTTAAGGATGAATTAGTTTCTAAAAAAGTTATCGAAAATTACATTGATATTGTAAGAGAAAAATCTTACTCTCTTAAAGAATATTTGGATAATGTATTTGATTGGTTTAAATTAAATTCCAATGAATTCTACTTAGATTTAAAGGATACTGAAATTACTGAGCTTAGTAGAAATATTATAAAAAGCTGGATTGTAATATTTGAAGAAAAGGATATAGATTTTGATATAGAAATAGAAGAGAAGGAGATAATATGCAACTTAGATCAAAATGCTTATGCAAGGGTTATAAATAATATAATCCAAAATGCAGTTGAGCACAGCAAGACTAAAAAAATTCAAATTTCAATAAAAGAAAGTAATAGAAAAATATTTATAACTATAAAAGATTTTGGAGTAGGGATAGAGCCGGATGACTTGGAGCATATTTTTGATAGACTTTACAAATGCGACAAGGCTAGAAATAAAGTCGGAAGTGGATTAGGACTTTACATTACTAAAGAACTTGTAGAAAAAATGAACGGTTGCATAGATGTAGTAAGCGAAATAGGTAAGGGAACTGAATTTAAAATCAATTTAAAAAATACAAGGTTTATGCAAGATTAGTGCAATGTATATGTCAGGTTTAAGTATTAGAATTTAATTAAAGAAAAGAAAGAGAGGAAGGCGGTTATATATGAGTGAATATGTAATAGAAACAAAAGGGTTAACTAAAGAATACAATGGAAAAAGAAGTGTTTCTGATTTAAACCTACATATAAAAAAGGGAAGAATATACGGTCTTTTAGGCAGAAATGGAGCAGGTAAGACTACAACTATGAAGATGATTTTAAATCTTATTGACTCATTTGACGGAGAGGTTGTAGTATATGGCAAAAATATGAAAAAACACAGCAAAGAAATTCTACCAAGAATAGGCTGCCTGATAGAATCTCCAGGCTTTTATCCAAATTTAACTGGCACAGAAAACTTAAAAATATTTGCTGAGCTTAGGGGACTTCCTAAAAGAAATGCTATAAAAGAATCGCTAGAATTAGTAGGGCTAAAGTACAATGATAAAAAGTTATTTTCACAGTATTCAAT
>UQCY01000203.1 GCA_900539645.1 uncultured Clostridium sp.
AGCGATTCCTTTTTCTGCAACGAAGCATCTATTTCGCCATCGGTCTTTTCAAGAGCATTTTTCAATGTTTCCAATTCGGCATTTGTGCTCTTCTGACGTTTTTTCATTGTCTCGGAGTCTGAAAGCAGTGTGCCGTATGTTCTTATTTTTTCAATCACCGAACCATATTGGTCAAGCATTGCCTGATGGGGCAAAAGCGATTGCATTACGTTTCTATGGTTTTCCGCCTGCGTTTCATAGCCTTTCAGAGCGCTACGGCTATCGGATATTTTTCTTTCTATCTCTGCCGCTTCCTTTTGTTTCTGTTCAAGGTCGCCGGTTTTCTCTTTTTTTGTGTTTTGTAGAGTTAGATATAGCTTCCATACATCCTACTCTACCAATTCTAATAACTGGAATTATTGTAGCTAATACTATTGCAAATATAGATATATTTGCTGTTTTCATAATTACATCTTTATCAATGTGTAGATTAGGACTAATTCCTATCTCGTTCAATAAAGGATCTTTAAAAATAATTAATCCTAATTTTGTTATACCAATCCCTAATACAATTCCTATAATTGTTCCAAATACTGCAAGAAGTATAGATTGATATACTACCATAAATCTTATATCTCTTTTTCTTGCTCCAATAAGTCTTAGCATACTTATTTCTCTAAGATATTCACTCCATATTATATTCATCATATTAAATACTAAAAGTATAACTGTTATTATCAAAACTATATTATTTTGATTTATCTCTTTTACACTTTTTAAATCATTAATAGAAAATAATTCTGATAAATAATTTGAATTTGCATTTATTGTTAGTCTTCCAAGATTGTAATCATTTACTAATTTATCTACTTTATTACTAGCAACCAATTCATTTCCTTTAAATCTAAGTATAATATCATATGTTAATGCTTCCTGTGGTATTATACTTTTCCCTTCAAAATCTCCGTATGTATAAGAAATTCCTCTTTTTTGCTCAGCACCTGTACTTGAACTACTTATAGTCCTTGCTTCTTTATACGTCCTTTTTACTGTTCCAACTACTTTAAAACTCTTATTTTCTGAATATAACTTTTTCTCACCACTTGGTAGAGTGTATTCTTTTCTAAGCTCAAAAGATATTGTCTTTCCTATTGGGTTACCTGATACTCCCAAATTTTTAGCACTTTCTTCATCTAATACTATTTCGCCGTTATTTTTAGGCTTTCTTCCTTCCAACACCTGTGCCTTTCTATCAAAGAAATTCATAGGATTATCATTTTCTCCATTAAATGATTTTAATTCTACTCTTGTTCCATTTTCTTTATTTATTAAAAATCCTAAGTTTTGTACATTGTCCCTGTATCCTACTCTATCATCATTTTCTACCTTTTCTAACTTTTCTTTGCTAATATCTACATACTCACAATGATAATCTCCATAAGACTTTTTAAATGCTTCCATTCTATTATATGTTTGAGATACTTCAATCATATCCATAGAAATCATAAATGCAACTGTAGCTATTACCATGATAAACATCATCAAAGTTCTTGATTTGTTCTTCTTCATATATAAAGAAGATAATTTTCTATATATTCTCATATTCCATTCCTCCTCTCTATGAGATATATTATAAAAAGGGAGATTAAACTTAATCCCCCTTTTTATTTAATCTTTTATTTTTTATTTAATATATTGACTAGTATTGTGGAGAATTCCATGATGTAGTATGGTTATGGCAATCACTGCAGCAATCATATTTACAATTTGAACCACCATTATTTTTACAAGGATCTGCCTGCATTTCTATTTCTTTTAATTCTATTTTTTCCTGTATTTTTATTTTTTTAGTTTCTTTTACTTCTGACATTTTCTTTTCCTCCTAATTTTGATATTTATATATAGAACTAAATCAAAATATAACTTCAAATAGAATCCTCTGCCAAATCTTATTATTTACTTTTATCTTTTATTCTGTGTGCAGGCTACTATTATCAATTTCTTTAATTCAGTTAATATATCTTTGTTAATTGTTTTTATAAATTTCCTTTTCTTGATTATAAAATAACATTTTTAAAATTCATAAACAATAGATTTTGACGAGTGGTATTAAATATGGAGTGAATGGCAATCTTTTTATCTTTACAAGATTAAAACAAAAAAATAAGAGCATCCGTATCAATACTTTGATACAAATACTCTTTTTATTTACAGAGCTTATAAACCTAATTTTTGGGGATAACCACCTTTATTCTAAATGTATTTTCATCACAAAATATATTCATTTTTCCATTATATTTCTTTACAGAAGCTTCAACACTTTTTATCCCTATACCATGTTTTGATTTATCATTTTTACTTGTGATATATCGTCCTTCTACTTTTTTAACATCATTTTCTTTACTATTTTCACAAATAAAAACAAACATATTTTTAGCCCACATAGATTTTAAATTTATATACTTTCTACTATTTTCAATTTTATCACAGGCTTCTATTGCATTATCCAGTATATTTCCTAAAATACTAGACATATCTATATTTTCTATAAATCCTGTATTTTTAGAGTCTACATCTAAAATAAAGTCTATTCCTTTTTTTTCACAAATCTTCATTTTTTCATCTATAATTATATCAAAAATAGCATTTCCACTTGCTTTAATTTGGTTAGCTTTATTTAATTCATTTTGTATACTTTCTATATACTCTAAAGAATCTGATTTATTTTTATTCATATTTTTTATAGCATAAAGATGATTGTTCATATCATGATATAAGCGTCTAATATCTTCTTGAGATTTTTCTAATTTTTCATAGTAATCATTTTTAGATTCAAGTCTAGTATACATTTCTTTTTCTTTTACTTTTTCTTCACTTTGTTTTTTTATCTCAAGAATTATATAAAGAATTATTACTGTAGATATTATAGTAAACATAGGTATTATTTCTGTAATAATAATATACAATTCTGAACGATTTATTCCATATTTTTCTATCTTTATTACATATTGCATTAATACTATGTAAACAAAATTTAGCATAATTATATTTATTGAATACCTATAAATTTTATTCTTTAAAAATCTATCTATTAATTTGTCTAATATTATTACACTTATCCAAATTGTTATTGCTATAATTATTATTTTTATATTAAAT
>UQCY01000204.1 GCA_900539645.1 uncultured Clostridium sp.
TTATTATGTTTTCTGTTGATAATTCGAAAACTTTTATAGGTATATTGTTATCTTTACATAAAGATGTAGCTGTTGAATCCATTACTTTTAATTCTTTCTGTATAACTTCCATATAGCTTAATTTTTCAAATTTCTGAGCATCTGGATATACTTTTGGATCTTTGTCATATACAGCATCTACATTTTTAGCTAGAAGTATAACTTCTGCTTCCATTTCAAGAGCTCTAAGTGCTGCTGCTGTATCTGTTGAGAAGTAAGGGTTTCCTGTTCCCGCACCAAATATTACAACTCTACCTTTTTCAAGGTGTCTAACAGCTCTTCTTCTTATATAAGGTTCTGCAACCTGTCTCATTTCTATACCAGTCTGAACTCTTGTTGCAACATCTATGTTTTCAAGAGCATCCTGAAGTGCCATAGCATTCATTACAGTAGCAAGCATTCCTATATAGTCAGCTGTAGTTCTGTCCATTCCGTCACTAGTTCTACCTCTCCAGAAGTTTCCACCACCAACAACAACGGCAACTTCTACACCTAGTTCGTTGATTTCTTTTATAGCAACAGCTATCTGGTTAACTATATCGTTGTTTATTCCGCGTTTCTGTTCTCCAGCTAATGCTTCTCCACTTAATTTTAATAATACTCTTTTGTAAACTGGTTTATCCATTTTCAATCCGCCCCCTAAAAATTTTAATTGTAAAAATTGTTATTTTTAAAAAAGAGAACACTGACGTGCTCTCTTCTTAGTCAACTATTTAAAAATTACTGCATCTGTTTTGCAACTTCTTCAGCAAAGTTTTCTTCTCTCTTTTCTATACCTTCTCCAACTTCGAATCTAACAACGTTTACAACTTTTATTTCAGTTCCAACTTCTTTAGCTACTGATTCAACTAATTTTTTTACAGTGAAGTCTGGATCTTTAACGAAAGGCTGTTCTAATAAGCAAACTTCTTTAAGTTCTTTTTCTAATCTACCTTTAACCATTTTTTCAACTATGTTAGCAGGTTTTCCTTCGTTTAATGCCTGCTGAGTTAATACTTCTGTTTCGTGAGCTATGTATTCAGCATCAACATCATCTCTTGAAACGTATTTAGGGTTCATAGCTGCAACCTGCATAGCTACGTCTTTACCTAATGTAAGTATTCTTTCGTCTCTTCCTTCAGTTTCCATTTCAACTAAAACTGCTATTTTACCAGCTCCGTGGATGTATCCAGCTACCTGTCCATTAGTAGATACTTTAGCAAATCTTCTGAAGTCAAGTTTTTCACCTATTTTAGCAACTTTGTTGTTTAATACAGTCTGTAAGTCGTTTCCTTCTTCAGCTTCTTCAGTTAATAATTCTTCAACTGTAGTTTTTTCTGTATTTAAAGCCATTTTAGATACTAATTTTACGAAATCTTTGAAATCTTCGTTTTTAGCAACGAAGTCAGTTTCTGAGTTTACTTCTACAACAGAAGCAGCTGTGTTATCTTCGTTCATTTCTATAGCAACAAGCCCTTCAGCAGCTATTCTATCAGCTTTTTTAGCAGCTTTAGCTAGACCTTTTTCTCTTAATACGTCTACAGCTTTTTCCATATTTCCATCAGTTTCTGTTAAAGCTTTTTTGCAGTCCATCATACCTGCACCTGTAGCTTCTCTTAACTCTTTTACCATTGCAGCAGTTATAGCCATTTTTTGTTCCTCCTAAATGTACAAATATTATTTCTTTTAATATTATAAATGGTAAGGGAATCCCTTACCATTCAATTTTTAATATTAGTTTTCTTCTGATACTTCTACTTCTTCAGCTTCTTCTATTTCTTCTTCATCACCCTGTCTTCCTTCTATAACAGCAGTAGCCATAGCAGCAGTTATTAATTTAACGGCTCTTATAGCATCGTCATTTCCTGGTATTGGGAAGTCTAATTCTTCTGGATCGCAGTTAGTATCAACTATACCAACAACTGGTATACCTAATCTGTGAGCTTCCTGTATAGCTATATTTTCTTTTCTTGGGTCAACTACGAACATAGCACCTGGTAATTCAGGCATTTCTTTTATTCCACCTAAGTTCTTTTCTAGTTTTTCTTTTTCAGCTCTTAATTTTATAACTTCTTTTTTAGGAAGTACGTCGAAAGTACCGTCTTCTTCCATTCTTTCTAATTCTCTTAATTTGTTTATTCTAGTTTTTATAGTTTTGTAGTTAGTTAACATACCACCTAACCATCTTTCGTTAACGTAGAACATTCCGCATCTTTCAGCTTCTTCTTTTATAGCTTCCTGAGCCTGTTTTTTAGTACCTACGAATAATATTGGTTTTCCAGCTTCAGAAACTTCTTTAACGAATTTGTAAGCTTCTTCTACTTTTTTAACTGTTTTCTGTAGGTCTATTATATATATTCCATTTCTTTCTGTGAATATATATTTACCCATTTTAGGGTTCCATCTTCTTGTCTGATGTCCGAAGTGTACACCAGCTTCTAATAACTGTTTCATTGATATTACTGACATTTTTTGTCCTCCTTGGTTTTTTCTTCCTCCAGATTGTTCATCTCCCTAAAAAACCCTTTGGGCACCTTTTAAGGATCGCAATTCTGTGTGTGATTATTCATTTTTTCACCTATAAGATTATAACATAGTAATTTTATGATTTCAATATGTTTTTTCATTTTTTCTATAAACTTGACAACGTTAAATATAATGTACAACTAAACCTAGTACAAACATTGAAACAAGCGCAATTACAATAGCCTTTTTGAATATTGAGCTCTTTTTATTTTTAGTTTCTTTTTCTATTTTTTCAATCTCTAGCTTTTGAGTTTGCATAAGTTTTTTATCTATAGCATTTAATTCCTCTTCAGGAGGATTTATTTTTATTTCAGCTGTACGATACATAATTCCAGTCATAGCCATTATGACTTCATTAAAGTTCTTATACTTATTCTTTCTACTAAGTAATCTTTTATCTATTTTTACAAGATCTTCATACTCTTTAATTACAGTAAGATTACTATAATCGGGACCTCTATCTATCCTTTTTAACATATCATTTTCACCAAAAGCTATTCCAAAAGGTCTTTTTTTAAATATCATTTCATAAAGTATAATTCCAAATGCAAATAAATCACTTTCATAATCTGTATAATCTATACAAAGC
>UQCY01000205.1 GCA_900539645.1 uncultured Clostridium sp.
TTTAGCTTATGCTGAATTATTTAAAGAAGCTGGAGCGGATGTAGAAAAATTTGAATTAGATGAATATTTTAAAAATGAAAATAAAGATATCAAACTTTATGAATATATTTTATCGTTGGATATAAAAGTAAAAAGAGAAGAATATGCAGACTTTGTAAGAAGTATAAGTCCTATTTTACGGGATATTTTCAAATTATACGTTGAAAGAAAACTGAATATAAATGTATTAAAATATTGTGATAAACCTAATTCAGAACCTAGATTAAAATTGAAAAAAATATTTAAGTATATAGAAAAAGGAGATGAAGAGGGGAAAGAGGCACAGATAATATTGGATGCTTTAAACAAAGAATTTGGAAAATTTACTGATTCAGCACTTGCAGCTTCAAATCTAAATGCAATAATAGAAGCCTTTGAAACTAATAAACAAATAATAGAGATGGTAAAAACTCTAAGACGCTTAGAAAAAAATGTTAGAAATATAGCAGCTCATCAGGTTGTATCTATAAATGATGAAAAAATTAAAGAGGGTAGTTCTGATAAGGAAGGAAAAAATGGAAAAACTTCAAAACAAATAGTTCAAATGATTCAAATGATAGCTCAGAAGGCTAAGATAACAAGAGTTGGAAATTGGAATTCATACCAAGAAATGAATGAATATATAAAAGGATTAATTTAAAAAGGAAAAGAGAAAAACGTATGTTAACAAAATTAGAAATAAAGATAGAAAAACATGAAGATATAAATCTAAATACGATGTCTTTATTTCAGGGAGTAATGATGGAGAAAATCGATCGTGAATACGGGGATTTTCTTCATTTAAGCAATCTAAAACCATATACACAATCTTTAGTAATAGAAAACGACTGTGTAATATGGAAGATAACTACCCTGTATGATGAGGCAAAGGAAAAAATAATAGATGTATTAAACAGAGATGATTTTAATGAAATAGAGTTAAAATACAAAAAACTAAAATTAAAAATATTGGATAAAAAACTTACTCAAACATCAGAGCAGGAATTAATGGAAAAGTATTATTTTGGAGAGTCAAAAAGATTTATAAAAATAAACTTTACAACGCCGACTTCATTTAAAAGCAATGGAAATTATCAGATTTATCCTAATTTAAGATGGATATACCAAAGTATAATGAAAAAACATGATGAGGCATCAGATGAAACAGTTGCTTTTAATGAAGAGGTATTAGAAGATTTGGTAAACTACTCAGAGATAGTTTCTTACAATCTAAAGAGTACAACTTTCCAACTTGAAGGTGTGAAAGTACCTTCATTTAAAGGAAGGATTACTATAAAAGTAAAAGGTCCTCAAATGCTAGTAAACTTAGTTAATTTTATGATTGCATATGCTGAATTCTCAGGAGTGGGAATAAAAACATCAGTTGGAATGGGATCAATCAAATTTGAGAATGGAGGAATCTAAACAATGCAAAGTGCTCAGTTAAAAGCGACAGTTGGAGCATTGCTACATGATATATGTAAAATTCTAGATGATAAAAAGAATCACCATAGCATGAGCGGGGCTTCATTTGTCGAAAAGAACTCAAAAGTTGTGGATGATGATATTTTAGACCAGATAAAATATCACCATAAAAAGCAACTATCAGAATCAACAAAAGTATCTGATTATGCATATGTCACTAATTTTGCGGATACTGTATCGGCAAAAATGGACAGAAGAAAAAAAGACGATGGAACACTTATCCAGACAAAAGTAAAAGCATTAGACAGTATTTTCAATATATTAAATGGAAATAATGAAAAATTAATGTACAATGCAGAACAGATAACAAAAAACGGAAGTATAAACTATCCTGTTCAAAAGGCAAGTATAGGAAATGATGTACTACTAAAAGCTAAAAAAGATTTTGAAAAAGTGTTACAAAGTAGCAACTCAGAAGAAGAACTAGCAACAAAACTACTTACAGCAGCAGAAAAAAATCTTAGCTTTATACCAGCTGCGATAACAGATGAAAAAGTAAATGATATATCTTTATTTGACCATCTAAAAATGACGGCAGCAATAGCATCATCTGTAAGAAGATACATGGATGAAAACAAAGAAGCAGATTTTAAATCTCTAGTAGATAAAGAAGCAGACTTTATGAATAAAAAAATGTTTCTTCTTTATAGTATGGATGTATCTGGAATACAGGACTTTATCTATACTATAGCTACTCAGAAAGTCTTAAAAGGGCTTAGAACAAGATCATTCTATCTTGAAATAGTGATAGAACACTGTATAGACACATTACTTGAAAGAACAGGACTTACAAGAGCTAACCTTATATACTCTGGTGGAGGTCATGCATATGTAATACTTCCAAACACAGACGGAATAAAAGAAATACTAGTAGAATACGAAAAACAGATAAATGATTGGTTTATGGAATACTACAGAACTGATTTATACATAGCTTCAGGATATAGTGAATGTTCTGCAAATAGCTTTTGTAATGAACCAGCTGGAAGTTATAAAGAAATATTTGCTGAAGTTAGTAAAAAAATATCTGATAAAAAAATGAAAAGATATTCTGCTGATGTAATCAAAAAATTAAATGCAATAGAGCAGAAAGATGGTAGCAGAGAATGTAAAGTTTGCCATAGAGTAGATAGACTTACGAAAGAGGATAAATGCGAAATCTGTAAAGGTATTGAAAATATTTCAAAAGATATACTTAATATGGATTTATTTGCAGTTGTTCCTGAGAAAATATCAGAAAGCAGCTTACCTCTTCCGTTTGGTTATAATTTAGTAGCTTTAAGAAAAGATGAAGCTGATAAATTAGAAAAAAATGGTCAATTAAAGAGAGTTTATAGCAAAAACAATCTAGATATAGAGGATTCATCTATAAAAATATGGGTTGGAGATTACCATAATGGAGATGATTTCTCTACTCTTGCCAAAAGCTCAAATGGTATAAAAAGAATTGCTGTTATGAGAGCGGATGTAGATAACCTTGGACAGGCATTTGTATCTGGATTTGAGAATAGCAAGTCTAAAAACTCAGATCAGTATGTAACACTTTCAAGAACAGCAACATTCTCAAGAAAGCTATCAATGTTCTTCAAACTACATATAAATGA
>UQCY01000206.1 GCA_900539645.1 uncultured Clostridium sp.
TAAAAGCTTTTCAACTTCTGGAAAGTCTTCTTTTACCCTGTCATTTGTAATAGGTATCGCATTATAAGGTAGGAAGAACTGCTTATCGTCCTTTAATACCTTTAAATCGAATTTTTTAAGAAGTCCGTCAGTAGAGTATGCGTCTATAACATCACATTCGCCACTCATTAAAGCTGTATATCTTGGAGATCCATCTATTGGAACTATATCTTTGAAGTTTACTGGATAAGCTTTCTGAAGACCTACTAAACAGTCTTTTCTTTCGACAAATGTAAGTGTTGGAGAGAATACCAACTTATTAGAAACTCTAGCCAAATCGCTAATTGTTTCTAGGTTGTATTTTTCTGCAGTTTCTTTCTTAACAGCTAATGTATATGTATTATTAAATCCTAATGATTTTAATACATTTAAGTTGTACTGAGATTTCATTTCATCTTTTACTGTATTATAAACTTCTTCAACATCGCTATTAGGCTCTTTTCCAAGAACACTTCCGTATATTGTTCCTGTGTAGTCTACGTATAAATCTACATCTCCACCTTTAATAGCATCTAGCACTATTGAAGATGCTCCAAGTGAAAGCGACTGATTTACCTTAATATCACTATTATCTTCTATATAATATTTTAATATGTAGTTTAGAATTTCCTGCTCTGTAAAGTCCATACTACCTATTGTAATTTCTCTGTCTGAAGTTACTTTTGTCAATGCACTAAATGCAAAACTTCCAATAAGTGCCACACAAAGCACTGCAACTACAACTTTATCCATAACTTTTGCGAATTTACTTCTATTTACAGAAAGCTGTAAATTTTTAGGAGTAACTACTCTTTCAAGTACAGAGAATATGTAGTCTATTAATAATGCAAGTATACAAGCTGGCACTGCACCTGCTAGTATCTGTGCGTTATTTACTGTACGAATACCTGCATATACTAGGTATCCAAGTCCTCCAGCACCTATGAATGCTGCAAGTGTCATAAGACCAACTGCACCAACGGCACTTATTCTAACCCCTGCCATTATAACTGGAGCAGCTAGCGGTATCTGTACCTTGTATAGTATCTGGAATCTATCAAGTCCTATACCTTTTGCTGCCTCTATTGTATCTGGGTTAATGTTGTTAAGTCCTGCAACTGTATTTTTTATAATTGGTAGTAATGAGTATAGAGTAACCATTACTATTGCAGGCTTTGTACCTATTCCAAATAGAGGAATCATAAACCCTAAAAGAGCCATTGAAGGTATTGCCTGTATGATATTAGTCATACCCATTATAGGTTTCTTAGCTGGTTTGAAGTATGTTATAAGTATCCCAAGAGGAACACCTATAAGTATTGCTATAGCTATTGCTATAACAGTCAACTGTATATGTTCAATACACAAGTTTAAAACTGTTCCTGAATTTTGTTGCATATATTCTATAAAACCACTCATTTTTATTCAACCTCACTTTCATCGTATTTCTTAGAAAGTGCTGTAACAAGTGTACTCTTTGTTATAAGCCCTACTAATTTTTCATTGTCCACAACTGGAATTGTGTACATATTAAATTCCTTTGCTTTATTTAACACACCTACTATAGAATCTCTAGGTGATACAGATACGCAATTTGTATCCATTATATCTAATACTCTTTTTGTTCTATTGACTTCTAATGATGCATCAGATGCATATACTTTACCTAAGAATTTTCTATTTTCGTCTATTACCATTAAACTATCGACTCTGTGCTCTCTCATTATATTTTGAGCTTTGATAGCTTTTAGTCTTGATATACAAACTATAGGATTTTCTATCATTATATCTTCTGCTTTTATAAGCTCTGGAGAGTCCCAGATACGTTTCTTTCCGACAAAGTTTAAAACAAAGTCGTTTGCTGGATGCTTTAATATCTGCTCTGGAGTATCAAACTGCTGAATTTTTCCTTCATTTAATATACAAATTCTATCAGCTAGTTTTATAGCTTCACCCATGTCATGAGTTACAAAGACTATTGTTTTTCTTAATTTGTCCTGCAATGCTACAAGCTCATCTTGTAACTGGTTTCTTGTTATTGGATCCAGTGCACTAAATGGTTCGTCCATTAATATTATGTCCGGATTACTTGCAAATGCTCTTGCAACTCCAACTCTCTGCTGCTGACCACCACTCATCTGAACTGGATATTTATCCATATATTCATCTGGATCAAGTCCAACCATTGTAAGAACATTTCTTACATTTTCTAAAAGTTTTTCAGCTTCTTCTTTTTTTCCTTCTTTTTCCTTGTTTCTTTTATTCTTTATTTTTGGTATTAATTCTATGTTTTCCCTAACTGTCATGTGAGGGAAAAGCCCTGTCTGCTGGATTACATATCCTATATTTCTTCTAAGCTCTATCTCGTTTTCCTTACTTATATCCTTTCCATTAACGTATATAGTTCCGTCTGTTGGGAGTATTAATTTGTTAATCATCTTTAAGGCAGTTGTTTTACCGCATCCACTTCCTCCGATTATACAAACAAATTCCCCTTCTTCAATATTGAAAGATACATTATCCAGTACTTTTTTGTCTTTAAATGATTTTGATACATCTTTAAATTCAATCATAACTGAACACTTCCTTTTCTTTACTTTTTCTTATATTATCTATTACTTATTGTTATACACTTTATCATTTTTCTGAAAATTAATCAAATAATTACAATTTGTAACTTCTTTATAAAGTAATCTTTCATTTTTTAGACAATAAATATTTATACATGAAAAAACTTCTATTTTTTATCCTTATCATAGTATATTTGTTGAAATTTCAATCATTGTAAATAGTATGTTTTTTTAAACTTAGAAATAATCATACTAAATTCTAATTCGCTCTATTTATATTCACTATTATTTTATATTAGATTCATTTTCTAGCAAAAATAAAAAAATGCAAGCATTTTTTATAACGCTTGCATTTTAAAATTCAATATATTTGTCGTTTTATACTATTTATTTTTATGTTAGTAAAATTTTTTATAATTTTCAACTTAATTTTTTGATATTTTTCAAATTTATCTGAAGTTTCAACTAAAAACTTTGTTGTTGTATTAAAGTTG
>UQCY01000207.1 GCA_900539645.1 uncultured Clostridium sp.
TAAGAGAAATCATGGCAGCAAAAAATATAGATGCTTACATGATACCATCAGCTGACTTCCATCAGAGTGAATATGTTGGAGAATACTTCAAATCAAGAGAATTCATAAGTGGATTCAATGGTTCAGCTGGTACTGTTATAGTAACTAAAGATTTCGCAGGACTTTGGACTGACGGAAGATACTTCATACAGGCTGAAAAACAGTTAGAAGGAACTGGAATAGAATTAATGAAAATGGGTGTAGAAGGATTCCCTACTACAACTGAATTCTTAGTTGCTAACCTTCCAGAAGGATCTGTTCTAGGATTTGATGGTAGAGTTATATCTGCTAACGAAGGAAATGAACTTACTGCTGTTTTAGCTGAAAAAAACATAAAAATAGAATATCAGTATGATTTAATAGATGAAATATGGGCAGAAAGACCAGCTTTATCTGACGCTAAAGCTTTTGCATTAGATGTTAAATTCACTGGTGAAAGTATAGCATCTAAATTAACTAGAATAAGAGAAAAAATGGCAGAAAAAGGTGCTTCTCACCACGTAATAACTACTCTTGATGATATCGCTTGGATATTCAACATGAGAGGTGGAGATGTAGCTCACAGTCCAGTTGTTTTAGCTTACACAGTTATAACTGCTGACAAAGTTTGCTTATTCTTAGATGAA
Organism: uncultured Clostridium sp.; assembly: GCA_900539645.1. Taxonomy (GTDB): domain Bacteria; phylum Bacillota; class Clostridia; order Peptostreptococcales; family Peptostreptococcaceae; genus Peptacetobacter. The sequence continues at coordinate 666 of UQCY01000207.1, forward strand.
ACTAAATTACCAGAAGATTTAAAAGCAATATTTGCAGCTGAAAAAATAGAAATATTACCATACAACGATGTTTACGAATTCGTTAAAGGTATACCAGCAGAAGAAAAAGTTCTTGTTGACGGAACTAAATTAAACTACGCTATATTCAATAATATAGTTGCTGAAAAAATAGTTGACTACAACCCATCTTTATTCTTCAAAGCTTGCAAAAACGAAACAGAACTTGCTTGCACAAGAAATGCTCATATAAAAGATGGTGTTGCTATAACTAAATTCATGTATTGGTTAAAAAATAACGTAGCTAAAGGTGGTATAACAGAACTTACTGCTCAGGCTAAAATAGAAGAATTTAGAGCTCAGCAGAAAGATTTCTTTGATACTTCATTTGGAAGTATATCAGCTTACAAAGAACACGCTGCTATGATGCATTATTCTTCTACTCCAGAAACTGATGTAGAATTAAAACCAGAACACTTATACTTATTAGATTCAGGTGGACAGTACTTAGACGGTACAACTGATATAACAAGAACATTTGTATTAGGAGAATTAAGCGATGAATTAAAACTTCACTTCACTTCAGTTGTTAGAGGTATGATAAACTTATCATTAGCTAAATTCTTATACGGATGCCACGGATACAACCTTGACATACTTTGTAGAGGGGTTATGTGGAAAATGGGAATAGATTATCAGTGCGGTACTGGACATGGTATAGGTCATGTTCTTAACGTTCACGAAGCTCCAAATGGATTCAGATGGAGATTAGTTCCTGAAAGATTTGACTCTGCTGTTCTTGAAGAAGGTATGATAACTACTAATGAACCAGGTATATATATAGAAGGTTCTCATGGTATAAGAATAGAAAACGAAATAGTTTGTAAAAAAGCTGAAAAGAACTTATACGGACAGTTTATGAACTTCGAAGTTATAACATTTGCTCCAATAGATTTAGATGGTATAGATCCAGAGCTTATGACTAAAGAAGAAAAAGATTATCTAAACTGGTACCACGGACAGGTATTCGAAAAAATAGGACCACACTTAACTGAAGAAGAAAGAACTTGGCTTAAAGAGTATACTAGAGCTATATAATTGAATAAAAATATTTTGGGATGTCGCAGCATACTGTGGCATCCCTTCTTTATTTCTTACTTTAAACGTAAATAATATAGGGAAAAGACTAGTTAAATTTTGCTCCAGGCTTCAGCGCCTCGCTCTGATTATGTAACACATTTCAGAGTTGCGAGGCGCTTGCAGAATTGTCGCTTTAATTTAAACTAGTCTTTTCCTTTGCACATTATTAAAATGATTAAAGATAAGGATCTAAAGAAGGGATTGCCACAGTAATTATCTGCGACATTCAAAATATTTTTATTCAAATTATATAGTTCATAGTGTACTTGAAGATGGAGATAGTTGGAGAAGTTTGTTATTTGTGTTGAATTAAGTTGATTTTAATTATATAATTAGTAATAGTGAGCTTTTATGCTTATGTTTTTAAAATTATATTGAAATATATTTTATTTTCAGAAAATACAATTTAATAAGGGGGTTTAGTATGAAAGAGAATTTTTCATGGAAGACTATTTTTAATATAGTAGCGATTCTTATAGGGAATGCTATTTACGCTTTAGCAGTTGTTCTGTTTATAGTGCCAAATAATCTTATTACAGGAGGAACTACAGGGCTTTCATTGTTATTATACAATCAGTTTGGTATTCCAATGTCTGGATTTATTTTTGTTTTTAATGGAGTTATGTTCCTTGTAGGTTTATTTGTTTTAGGTAAGAAGTTCGCACTTTCTACTTTAATAAGTACATTCTTCTACCCTACTGCATTTGCTTTCTTTGAAAAGACAATCGGTTACGGTGGTATGACAAGCGATAATTTACTTGCTGTTTTATGCGCTGGTATTATGATAGGTGTTGCTATAGGTATAGTTATTAAGTGTGGAGCATCTACTGGAGGTATGGATATACCACCACTAGTTATAAATAAAAAAGTTGGTATTCCAGTATCAGTTAGTATGTATTTCTTCGACTTTTTAATACTTCTTTCTCAGATGTTATTTACAAACAAAGAGATGGTATTATACGGAATACTTCTAGTTATGACTTATACTTTAGTACTAGATAATGTGCTTGTTATGGGTAAATCTCAGACTCAGGTTAAGATAGTCTCTAAAGAATACGAAAAGATAAACACTATGATATCAACTGAAATAGATAGAGGTACTACTCTACTTCAGGCAGAAACAGGATATATGAAAAATGAGTATCCAGTTGTTCTTACTGTTATTTCTAATAGAGAGCTTCCTGCTTTAAATAGCAAAGTTCTTGAAATAGATCCAAACGCATTTATGATAGTGAGCAAAGTAAATGAAGTTCATGGTA
>UQCY01000208.1 GCA_900539645.1 uncultured Clostridium sp.
TCACGATGCAGCGACAATTCTGCAAGCGACTCGCAACTTATAAATGTGTTACATAGAAGTGCGAGTCGCTGAAGCCTGGAGAGCAATTAATCACGTTTTTCAATCGCAAGGTAATAACTTTTATAAACTTTTTAAGTATTTTATTATATCGTCTATTATCCAGTCTGGAGTAGATGCTCCAGCTGTTATTCCGACATTTTCGTATTTTTTTATCTCTTCCACATCTAAATCATCTCTAGTTTCAATTGCAAAAGTAGGACAAACCTCTTTACATATTCCAACTAATTTCTGAGTGTTAGAGCTGTGTTTTCCACCAATTACAACCATACAGTCCATTTCTGATGCAAGCTCTCTAGCTGCTTCCTGTCTAGCCTTAGTTGATGAACAAATAGTATTATTAAAATCAATCTTATCTGATTTCTGTTTTAATATATCAACCATATTTCCGTAAACTTCTAAATTCATAGTAGTCTGTGCAACTGAGCAATAATCAACTTCAGGATCTAATTCTAACTCTTTTGCTTCTTCTATAGTTTTTATAATTATAGCTGAGTTGTTGCACCATCCATTTATTCCTATAACCTCAGGGTGATTTTTATCACCTATTAATATGATTTTCTTTCCCTTATCGTAATTTTCTTTAACTATATCGTGGATTTTTTTAACAAAAGGACATGTTGTATCCACTACTTCTAGTTCTTTTTCATCTGCTCTATCGTATATAGACTTAGATACACCATGAGATCTTATTATCATTTTAACGTCACTTGGTATATCCTCTATATCGTCGGCTGTCACTAGCCCTCTTTCCTCATACTTTTCAACTGCCTGTTTATTGTGTATAAGTGGACCTAATGCGTATATCTGTTTATCATGTTCCTCGCATAGTTCTCTCCATGCAAGTCCCATAGCTCTCTTAACACCAAAACAAAATCCTGCTTTTTCTGATATCTTTATATTCATAATTTCCTCCAATCGATGCTTAGGCGTTGTATTTTATTCCTTCAACATCTACTATTCCATCTGCCTGTTCACAGTAATTTTTAATAATTACCTGCATAACTTCTTCTGAGATTCTTTCGTGGTCTTCATTTGTCAATTTGGCTCTAAAATACTGGCTCATATCTATAGGCTCACCTATGTATATCTTAACTCTACTAAATAATTTATAAGTAGAAATTACAGATATAGGCACTACATTTGCCTTACCTTTAGATGCAAAAAGTGATAAACCAGCCTTTGCCTGACCAAATTCTTTTCCTTTTACCCTAGTTCCTTCTGGGAATAATCCTAGCACATAGCCGTCTTTTATAGCTCTTAAAATCTGCTTAACTGTTGAAATTCCAGTGTTCTCTCTATCTATTGGTATAGTGTTTAATTTCTTTAAAATAAAACCTAGTATTTTATGGTCGAATAATTCCTTCTTAGCAACCGCTGCAACCTCTCTTGTAGTCATTGAAGATGCGACAAATATAGGATCTAGGTTTGATTTGTGGTTCGCAGCTATTATAACATTTCCTTCAAGAGGCACATTTTCTATACCGATTACCTCATATTTGAAGAAAACCCTACAAAATAGACGAAGCACACTCAATGCAAAATCGTAAAACTTCATTATTTAATTTCTCCATTCTTATTTTTATTTAACTTTATAGTATACATGGTAAACTATTTTATTTTAGATACTACAGCTTCTACAACCTCGTCAATTCCAAGCCCAGTAGTGTCTATTTCTATAGCATCATCTGCTTTTTTTAGAGGAGCAAATTCTCTATTAGAGTCTATCTCATCTCTTTTTTCTATATCTTTTATAATCTCTTCTAAAGTTCCTTCAAATCCCTTTTCACAAAGTTCTTTGTATCTTCTTCTTCCTCTTTCTTCAGGAGTTGCAACTAAGAAGAATTTGTAATCTGCATTTGGGAATACATAAGAACCAATATCTCTACCATCAAGTATTACATCGTTTCTTGTTCCTATCTCTCTCTGAACATCGACCATTAAGTATCTAACTTCTTTTATCTTAGCGACATCAGAAACATTTGCACTAACTTCTCTAGTTCTTATCTCTTCGTTTACAACCTTTGAATCTAAGTATATGTTGTTATCTCTGAAATCTATATCAGTTCTCTTAGCTACTTCTATTACAGCTGCTTCATTTTTAACATCAACGCCTTCAGATAAGCATTTGTATGTTACTGCTCTATACATTGCTCCTGTGTCTATGTAGTTTATGTTTAGTTTTTTAGCTATTAATTTTGAAATAGTACTCTTTCCAGCTCCTGCTGGTCCATCTACTGCTATTATCATAATTACCACACTCTCCTCTTTTTTTATTCATCTTTTCCTGCTGCAAATCCTGTTGAGAATGCAATCTGTAGATTATACCCTCCAGTTTCTGCATCTATATCCAAAATCTCACCTGCAACGTGAAGATTTTTTATCTTTTTAGATTCCATCGTAGTAGAGTTAATATCCTTAACAGATACCCCTCCAGATGTTACTATAGCTGACTCAATTCCTAATGTTGAAGTACAAGTCAGCTTCATTTCTTTTATAAGTGATACTAGCTTGTTTTCTAGTTTTTTAGGAAGTTCGTTGACTTTCATCTCCTCAACTCCTGCCTGTTCTGCAATAGCTTTTAAGAAATTCTGTGGAAGTATTCCCTTTAAATTTGTTATTACATTTCTATTTGGGAATTCTCTTATCGCTGCAACGATATCTTCTCTTGTGCTATTAGGTAGGCAGTCTAGTGTTATTTCTATATTTCCATCTTCCAATGCTTTATTTATATAAGAAGATAAAATTAAAACCGCCGGTCCACTTATTCCAAAGTGAGTGAATATCATATCACCGCTCTGTTTTATCTTTTTCTTCTTGATTTTGCAAGATAATTCCACGTCTTTTAGCGAAATTCCCTGCATATTCATTATCCAAGATTCTTCTATCTTAAGTGGTACAAGTGCAGGAAGTGGCTCAACTATCTTATGTCCGTATTTTTTTAGGATT
>UQCY01000209.1 GCA_900539645.1 uncultured Clostridium sp.
TATCATTTCAGATTCTACAAGTTCTCTAAATGCTGGATGATATGGACCATCTATAACATCCTTTCCAAGCTGGATATCATCTGTTGCCTGAAGTCCAACTCTTATTACATTTATATTGTTTACATAGTATAAGACAAGTAATTTTTTTACAATCTCTATGCTTTCTGATAAGGTGAATGGCTTATACGCTCCAGATTCAAGCCGTCTTTCAAGTCCAGTTTCTTTTATTACTAGAGTAGGATAGATTCTCACACAGAACGGATCCATTTTTATAAATTCTCTAGCTGTAAATAAACATTTTTCTTCTGAATCGCTAGGAAGACCTACCATCATCTGAAGGCCTAAGTTTATTCCGTGATTTTTAATCATTTCAGCACTTTTATAAACTACATTTGAGTTATGTCCTCTTATACTGTCTAAAAGAACTCTTTCATCTAATGACTGAACACCAAGCTCTATTATAGTAGTTCCATATGATTTTACCATTTCTAATATTTCATCTGTTATACAGTCAGGTCTAGTAGACATTCTTATATCTTTAACTATCTCTCTATCTTTATATTCTTTTGCAACTGCTAAAAGACTTCTCTGTATATCCATATCTATAGCTGTAAAGCTTCCTCCAAAGAATGCTATCTCAACTTCAGCATCCTCGTCTATTGTAGGAAGACATTCTTCTATTATATCTCTAACTATCTCAGGTGTAACTGTAGTGCATACCCCTGTTATTTTCTTCTGATTACAGAATATGCAGTCATTTGGGCAACCTTGATGTGGTACAAAAATAGGTATTATTCTCTTTTTCATCGTATTCACCTATCTTTCAGCATCTATCAAGTTTGATATTGCTGCCTTTGCTGCAGCCTGTTCTGCTTCTTTCTTGCTTTTGCCTTTTCCTACACCTAATTCTTTTTCATCCACACCTACCATCATTATGAATGTTTTATTGTGGTCTGGTCCATCTTCATCAATTAATTTGTACCATATATTTCTAGTTCCATTTTTCTGTATTTCTTCCTGAAGCTGAGTCTTATAATCTCTAAATATCTTTCCATCTATTGAATCTTTTATTATATTTGATAAATTAGATAGTATAAATTTAGAAACATTTTCTATTCCACCATCTAGGTATATAGCTGCAATAACTGCTTCAAATGCATCTGCAAGTATAGATTTTCTCTCTCTACCACCTGTAGCTTCTTCTCCTCTACCTAAAAGAATATAATCTCCTAGGTTTATATTCTTAGCTGCTTCACTAAGTGAACCTTCACAAACTATGTTAGCTCTTAATTTTGTAAGTTCCCCTTCTGGAACCCCTGTTTCTTTTTTAAATATATGATCACTTATAACAAGTCCAAGTACTGAATCCCCTAAGAATTCCATTCTTTCATTGTATTTAAATTTCTTATTTTCATTTGAATAAGAACTATGTGTTAGAGCTTCTAATATATATTCTCTGTTATTAAATTTGTAGCCTATAACAGCTTCAAATTTATCTATATTTTCTTTTATTTCATTAAAAGATTTCATGTGCATATTTTTGCCTCCAATTTTTATGATAAATTTTGTATTTTATCAAATTTCTCCGTGCATTTCTATGATTAATTGTATCATAAAAAAATGCCTATGAAAAACCAATCTCATAGGCATTTTTTAATTTTACATAGATTTTTACTTTTCTATAAAGATCGATTTATTCTTCGTCTTCTCCACAGCATCCTTCGCATGAACAGCATCCATCTTCACATTCATCATCGAAGTCTTCTGAAGATAATATAACTTCTTCACAATAAGGACAAACTATATCTAAATCGTCATCGTAAAGTTCATCTTCGTCTATTTCTACTAGTTCACCGCAGTATGGGCATTCCATTTCAATGTAGCCGTAATCGTCGTCATCTTCATCATCACAATCACAATCGCATTCACATTCATAAAGATCTTCTATATCTTCTTCCATGTCTTCTAATTCATCATATATATCGTCTATGTTTTCTTCTAATTCTTCCATATCTTCATACATATCTGCTAAATCTGAATCCACGCCTTCTATATATTCACGAAGTTCTTCATTTTCATCCTGAAGTCTGTTTATAGCATTAGCAAAATGATCTAAAGTTTCTATCATTTTATCTATTACTTTACCATTTTTACCTTCTTTTGCTATTTCAAGTCCTTCTGCTAATCCTTTTAGGTATGCAACATTTTCTTTTACTTTCATGTCCTGCCCCTCGCTTTCAATGCTTTGTTTTACATCGACTTTAGTCGGTGCCACACATTTTTAATTTGGTTTGAAATTTGATATTAGTTGTTTACTCTTGATAAATATTCACCAGTTCTAGTGTCTATTTTTATTTTGTCTCCTTCATTTATGAATAAAGGAACCTGAACAACTGCTCCAGTTTCAACTGTAGCTGATTTTGTTACGTTACTTGCTGTATTTCCTTTTATACCAGGTTCTGTTTCAGTTATTTCTAACTCAACAAAGTTTGGTCCTTCAACTTCGAATGGACTTCCCTGGAAGAATCTTATTGTAGCAACTTCATTTTCTTTCATGAATTTTATAGCATCTTCAACCCGTACGTAATCTAATGCTATCTGATCAAATGTTTCCTGATCCATGAAGTAGTATAATTCACCATCGTTGTATAGATACTGCATCTGTTTAGTTTCTATCTGAGCTTTAGGGAATTTATCACTTGGGTTAAAAGCTTCTTCTCTAGTTGCTCCTGTTATAAGATTTCTGTATTTTGTTCTAACGAAAGCAGCTCCTTTTCCAGGTTTAACGTGCTGGAAATCTACTACTAGACATGGCTGACCGTCTTTTTCAAAAGTTACACCTTTTCTGAATTCACTTGCTGTTACCATATATATAACCTCCAATAAATATTACTTAACCTCTAAAGGCTATTTTGTGTATTCTTATAATAATTCATAATCCTACTGATAACATAATATCATAAATCATATGATTTAAACAAGTATTTTTACATTTGACAATAT
>UQCY01000210.1 GCA_900539645.1 uncultured Clostridium sp.
ATATTTAACCCTTTTTCTTCATTTTCCTGTCCCAATGCCTCAAGCATTGTCACGCTTTGACTTTTCGATGCAGCATACGCGACTTTCTGATACATGCTCCAGTAAAAAGAAACTCCAAGTTCCAGGCATTGTTCTGATACAATCACACCGATCGTAAACCCCTGCCTTTTATTCGTATATTTTTTCAGATCATACCCAAGTTCTTTAGCTTTTGCTACCACCTGGCTCCTGACTTCTTCACTTACCCCTTTTCTTCCTGCAAATGCATTCGAGACAGTAACTGTACTCACATTCAATGCCTCGGGTATGTCTTTTAATTTTACATTTCCCATTTTCTTCACCTGTCTCAATTTCTATTTCCTTTTACCGTGTTTCCCTGGATCACCCTGCCTTCCACGATTCGAATTCCTTTCGGATGCGTGTCTCCTTCGATTCGTTTTATGTTTCCTTAATCCGGCTGCGAAGCTCTTCACCACCCCCTTTCCTGTCATTTAATGCGTTTGATACAGTTCAACACTTGATCCCACTGCCTCTGCAATCTGTTCCAGACGGACCTTCTTTCTTCGTCCCACGTTCTTTCCTGCTTTCTGTCACTTATCTATTAGTTCCTCTATGACGTTATTAACATCTAAGATTACGTTAATATGATAGCAAATAACTGTAAACTTAATTTAAGTTATTTTTTATTATTTTAATAATCCTATTTTTGCAGCTAATGTTTCTAATACATTGTTAGATACTCCGTATCCTATCTGGTATATGAATACACCTTTGTCTGCTTTGTTCTTTAATGCGTTTATCTGTTCATCAGATATTTTTTTAGTAGCAAGAACTATTGGAGCATCTTCTTTAACTGCTAAAGATGTTGATGTTAAAGCATCTACTAATTCATCTTTTTTAGCTGAACCATCTTTAGATACTATTATTTTGTTTAATCCGTTTTTAGCATATCTATCTATTATAGCTGCATTAGTTTTCTGTCTATTTGAACCAGCAACTCTACTTGTTGATATTTTAGCATCTTTTAAAGCTTTTTCAGTTGCTTCAGATACAACTTCTGTTCCACCTACTATTGTAGCATTTGCTTTTAAGTCTGCTATTTTCTGAACACCATCTTTTGATAATCCACCATTTTTAGAAACTATTATTGGTTCTTCTCTATCTGCTGCAACTGGTGCTATTGACATTGCATCTGCTTCTCCATTAGCTCCTACAACAAATGTATTGTATGGTTTTTCGTTTTCTGATATTAATTCAGCTACTTTTAGAGATGTTTCTTCTCTGTTGCTTCCTCCAGATCTAACTACATCTACACCTAATTCTTTTAATTCTTTTTCTACTTTTTCAGATACAACAGCATTTCCACCTACTATGTATACTTTTACTTTTCCAGTAGATTTTTTAGATACTACTTCTTTTATGTAGTCTTTAGTAGATTCTGGTAAAGAATCTGTTTTTGTTAATAATATTGGAGCTACTTCTACGTTTGAAGTTTTTCCTAATATTGATGCTAGAGGAGATGCAGCAAGTCCATCTACTAGAGCATTTCCATTTACTAATACTAGGTTTCCATTTCCAGCAACATCTTTAGTGTTTGCAGTTTTGTTTGCAACTTCTACTGCAGTTTCGTATCTGTCATCTCCTGCAAGTACTTCCATTGTTGGTTTGTTTTCTGGCTTCTCTTCTGGTTTAGTTGGTGGTACTACCACTGGTGGATTTACTGGTGGTTTTGGTGGTATTAAATCTTCTAAACCTGAATCTGGTTTTTCTTCTGGTTTTATAGGTGTTTCATCTTTTACTATAGTTATTTTTGATATAATTTTACCATCTATTTGACTTCCAGATTGACCAATATATGATTCCTGTTCCTTATAATTAGAAAATCCTTTTATCACCTTTGAGTTTGCAGATTCGAATATAGGTTTTGTTAAATCTGGTATTTTTCTTGAATTCTGAAGATATTTTCTGCTTTTATTATCCTGTGACTGTATATACATACTTCCTTCATCTTCTATCGAAGAATTAGAGAATGTATAACCATTTTTTAATCTTACTTCAAAATATTCACCTTCTGCACCTGCTATTGTTTTATCCCACATTAACAATTGTACAGTTTCATATTCATCAGTATGCCAGTTTACATATTGCATTAATTTATTTACATTAGTTGCATTTGCATCGAAATATTTAGGTGTTTTTTCTTCAGTTAATTCTTTAAAATTATCAACTTTAGAAGAATCTGTTGTTTCATTTTTATTGCTATCTATAGGTTTTTTAAAATCTACTCTGTTTTCACCTATTTTATACTCTCTTATAAGTCCATTTTTTAAAGTAACTTTTAATACTCTATCTTTATATTCCATAGTATTAACTTCTGGATAATTTGTTGTTTTATTTGTATCAGTATTCCAAGCATCAAAATCATCTTTTAGTGTATCACTGTTATCTTTTTTTATTTCATATTTTTTATATACTACAGTATCATTTTTATAATAATGATAGTATTTGTTACCTTCTTTAATATGACCTCTATCAATTATTTTTATAACATCTCCAACATTTGCATTTTTTATATTTTCAATTATTGCATTTTTTCTCTCTTCTATTTTGTCTGGGTCTGAAAGATCTAAATTCACTTCTCTTCCATCTATTTCTAACTGATATACACTACCTCCAGTTTCAAACTGAGTAGCTTCCATAACGTTCACTATTTTTTTAGCTATTTCTTCTTTTTCATTTTCATGCACTTTATATTCTTTTGCACCATAATCATGTACAGTATACGCCATTACTGGTGCTACTGTTGTTGCTAACATAGCCCCTGCCATAACAGTAGATAAAACTTTTTTATTCATAATATTTCCTCCATAAATTACATTTTGTTATTAGTTCGATGCAAATATATATATATATCAGCAATATCAAACTATTATTGATTTATTTAGATAATATCACAGAAATTATTTT
>UQCY01000211.1 GCA_900539645.1 uncultured Clostridium sp.
TGTAACATTTTTTCCTCCTGTTTTAATATCTTAATCACTATATTTTATTTTCTATCTAAGTTAGAATCTAATAATTAATCTATAATGTCCTCTGTTAAAATTTCTCTGGGTTTATTAAAGCATAAAGTAAATATGCTAATAAGGCTACTATTACAACTACTAAAAGTATCATTTTTCTCCCTCCATCTAAAAATATTAATTGTTACTTTTCATAAATTTTATTATTTCTGTATTTGTTTTTCACACCAATCAGCAAATAGTTTAACAGATATAATTCCAACTAAAAGCCGTATAATCATTATTACATCCATCATTTCAATTACCTCCTACTTTTTTAGAAGATTTTTTAATATCTTCTTTTTCTTTATCATGTATATAATTTTATGCTTTTATATATAAAAACGGGATTAAAGATAGTGTCTTTAGGATTAAGATTGTATCAAGATTTATACTTTATCTTTATACTTTCTTAACACAAGAAAAAAATTAACAAAAGAAAATATTTTCCTATAAAATTCAATAAAAAAAGAGATTAATATAGATACAATAATTATTTTTAAATAATAAATTCAAAAATAAAATATCGTAAATACATCAATCTCTTTCTTATTCTAATTATATTTCATCGTTTAATCTATATCCCACACCAACTTCTGTCATTATATATTGGGGATTTGCAGGTTGTTTTTCTATTTTTCTTCTAATTGTCGCCATAAATACTCTTAATGACTTGGTTTCTCCACCTATTACTCCACCCCATATTTTTTTTATAATATAATTATGTGTTAATACCTTTCCATGATTTCTTGCTAAAAGGGATAATATTTCGTATTCTATTGGTGTTAAATGTATATTTTCTCCTGATACAGTCACCTTTCTCTTATCGTAATCTATGAACAAATCTCCCACAGAAAAAGTATCTTCCTTTTCTTCCTCGGGCATAGAAATATCTACAGATTTATTTTCTTTATGTCTAAGAGCAACTCTAACCCTTGCAAGAAGTTCAACTATTGAAAATGGCTTTGTTATGTAATCATCAGCTCCAGTATCAAATGCTTCCACTTTTTCTCGATCTTGTTCTCTAGCGGATACTACAATTATTGGAAGGTCCGAAATCTGCCTAACCGTTTTAATAACATCAATACCATCTATATCTTCAAGACCTAAATCAAGTAGCATAACATCTGGAGATTTTGCTATAGCATTTTGGACTGCTTCTTTTCCAGTTGAACTCTCTATTACTTCATAATCTTGAGTTGTTAAAGCTGTACATATAAATTTTCTAATTGTACTATCATCTTCTACAACAAGTATAAGTTTTTTACTCATTTTTTATCCTTCCTTACTCTTCATCTTCTTTTAGTGGAAGATTAAAAATAAATTCAGCACCACCTAATTCTTGACTATTTCTAACCTTTATTTCTCCACCGTGTGCATTTATTATAGATTTGCATATAGAAAGACCTAAACCTACACCTTTTCTAGAGTCTTTACTTTTTCTTTCTCCAGTATAGAATCTATCAAATATATGACCAGCTAAATCATCTGATATACCTGGACCATTATCTGAAAATTCAAACCAAGCATTGTCATCATCTCTATATACTCTTATATTAATCTTACAACTACTTGTTGCATATTTCAATGAATTATCAATTAAATTAACAAATACTTGTTCTATTAATTTCACATCCATTGGAACAAATATCAATTCATCTGGTATATCAATTTCCACATCTGCATCGTTCAACCTTCTTTTTATATGGGACAAGGATTCTGATAATACCTCCTCTACAAGCTCTGGTTCTTTTTCAACCTTCAATTTTCCTTCATCTATCTTTGTCATACTTAGTAAATTTTCTACTAATCGTATTAACCATTGAGAATCTTCGTATATACCATTTAGTAATTCGTCTGTAATCTCTTCACTTATTTCATTTTTATTTTTTATAATTGTACTTACAGCACCGGATATCCCTGCAAGTGGAGTTCTTAAATCATGAGAAATAGCTCTTAAAAGGTTACTTCTAAGCCTTTCACTTTCCATTTCTAGTTTATCTTTTTCTCTTGATTCTGCTAATTCTTCCCTATCAAGTGCAATACTTACCTGCGCTAATACAGTTTCTATAAATATTTCATCATCTGTATCTATATTTTTAACTTCTGATGAAACACCTACAGCACCATGAATTTTTTTAATTCCTTTTATAGGAATATATAGTCCTACAGCACCACTAAGTGTATCTGTAAAATGACCTGCATTCATACCATTATTAACAACCCACTTTGCAACAGCAATTTCGTTTGGAGAAATCATTATATTATTTTCAAAGTCATGTTCTGTTACATCATTGATACTCTTATGTTCAAATTCTATTTCATTATTTTTTCCCTTATATTTAATATAGTATATTTTTTCTTCATTTTTCATAACTAGGGAAACATCTCTTTCAAGACTAACACATAAAATTTCTAATGCCTTTTCTATTATATCTTCTTTTCTAGATACCTTCAAAAATGTCCTACTTATCCGATAAATCATCTGTGTATGTTCTTCTCTTTTACTTGCATTATTAGCCTGGAATTTTATATTAGACATTAAAGCACTTGTTATTATTCCTATTACGCAGAACACAGCTAAAGTTATAATATGGCTTGGATCTGCTATAGATAAAGTATATTTTGGAATAGTAAATAGATAATTTACTATTGTTATATTTAAAAATGCACTTAAAATACCTAGTGTATAACCATTTGTCCAAAGAGACACCATAGAAACACCTAGCATATAAACTAACAAAATATTATCTTTTGCAAATCCTATCGACTGTAAAACATAAGCCATAACAGTAATAAAAATACTTATAAGAATAAATTTTATAATATCTACTCTAGAAACAGAAAAAGCTCTCTTCAG
>UQCY01000212.1 GCA_900539645.1 uncultured Clostridium sp.
TTAAAACTATATACCCAAGATAAATCTCATCCCAGCGGTTTCCATATCATAAAAGTGAAATGGTATATATGTGTCATAGCCAGCGACAATACAACTTGATTGTTTGGAGCGGCTATGACACATATATACTATTTTACGAGCAAACCTTACAAAAGTGTAAGATTAGATGTTGTATTTTGTAAGGTTAATCGATTTTTAGAAAATCAGAAAGAATATAAAATAAAATCATAAAGAAAAACATACGAGAGGAGGAAAATTTTATGAGGAATGTAATATTTATAATTTCAATGATACTATTATTTCTAACATTACTTGTTGGGCTAGAAAGTATATTCACAGGTGGAATTCAAGGACTATTAAGGAAATCGAAACTTTTAATTCCTCTAATGTTAGGATATATAATTTTATATTCAGTTTATATTTTTAACGTATAGTTTGAAGTGTATTTTTAGGAAATATATTGTATTATAAATTTAAGACGGAAGGTGATAAAAAATGATTAAAGCGGAAAAATTAAAAAAGGAATTTAGAGTGCATGGAAACGTGTTTAAAATATTAGAAGATATAGATATAGAAATAAACGATGGAGAATTTATTGCGATAATGGGGCCATCTGGAGCAGGGAAGTCTACACTTCTAAATATCTTATCTACTATAGAAAGGCCAACTTCTGGAAGTGTTAAATACGACAGTAAAGAAGTATTTAACATGAAAAACAAGGAGATTTCAAAGTTTAGAAAGGATAATATAGGTTTCATATTCCAGGATTACAACCTTATTGATTCAATGTCTATAGAGGATAATATAGCATTGCCGATGGTTATTTCAGGGGAAAATTATAAAAGAATAGAAAAAGAAGTTGAGAAATATGCAGGATTTTTCAATTTAAATCCTCAATTAAAAAAATATCCTATAGAGTTGTCAGGAGGACAAAAGCAGAAAGTTGCAGCTGCTAGGGCATTGATAAGTGATCCAAAAGTAATATTTGCTGATGAGCCAACAGGAGCACTTGATAGCAAATCATCTGTAGAGCTTTTAAATTGCTTTAAGAAAATGAACGATGAACTAGGAAAGACAATAGTAATGGTAACACACGATTCATTTGCAGCGAGTTATGCAAAAAAGGTTCTATTTATAAAAGATGGAAAAATAAACATGCAGTTAAATAGCAGTGGAAATAGAAAAGAATTTTTCGATAGCATAATGACAGTACTTTCTTCAACAGGGGGTGCAGTTAATGAGATTGTTTAAAATATCTTTAAAAAACATAAAATACAACATAAAAAACTACGGAATGTACATATTCTCAATGCTTTTCTGCATAGCGATATTCTACAATTTTGTGTCTATAGGTAGCAGTGAACAGCTTGAAACTATGAGAGATTTTAGAACATTCAATGCACTTGTAGGTGTGTGTACATTTGTTTTAGTGATATTCTTCATAGCATTTATTAGATACTCGACAGGATTCTTTGTTCAACAGAGGAAAAAAGAATTTGGGATATATACATTCATGGGAATTGAAAACAGAAAAATAGCCCTACTATTTGCACAAGAAGGGCTATTAATAGGACTACTATCTCTTTTCTTGGGAATTTTACTTGGGATAATTACCAATAGAATGTTTATTATGGCGATAATGAAAATTTCTGAATCAAAAAATGCAATTAGCTTTGAAATATCTAAAGCTGCGATAATATACACATTAGCGATTTTTGGGGTTATTCTTATGTACTCATTCTTTAGAGAGTATAGAGCGCTTGTAAAAACTGATATAGCAGAACTTGTAAAAGGTGCAAAAAACAAACAAGACTATGTTGTAAAAAGCTCAGTTACTAGATTTTTAATAGGTATAGTAGGTGTTGTAATTTTATTTGCAGGATATTATGTCGGTGTTTATTACGATAAGTTGAATATGATAATGATGTTTGCTGTAATAATAGCTCCAATACTTGTAATAATTGGATTAAAGCTAGTTTGTTCTGGGTTCTTGACTGAAATTTTTGCAAGAATAACAAAACACAAAAAGATAAAATACAAGGGAACTAATATAGTTAGTTTGAATAGCATAGCATTTAGCATAGTTGAGAATAATAAAATAATGTCATTGACTTCTATATTAATAGTTTGTTGTGTGACAGCTCTTTCTGCAGGACTTACTATGAATCAAATTTTCAAAAATATGAAGGAAACAGATTATCCATATAGCATATCATGTATAGCTTACGATAATCAGGACGAGGAGCTTTTTAAAAGAGCATTAGAAGAAGATAAATCAAATGTCAAAGAGCAGGTAAAAATTAGATATATGAGATCTTTGGCAGACGCATTTTCAACTTATCCAGGATACAACGATATAAGTGTTGTGAAATATTCTGATTATGAACGTGTGAAGGAGTTAAAGAGTAAGGATATCCAGAAAAGCATGGAAATAAAAGAGCCAAAATCTGGGGAAGCAGTATTTTTAAAAACACCTAGAAGTATGGGAATAGAATCAAGAGAAAAATTTAAGATTTTAGATATGGAATTTAAGAAAAAAGGTATGGTAATAAATCATATATTTGCTTCTCCTGATGAGGGATTTGGATATATAATTTCTGATGAGGACTATGAAAAACTATCTCATAAAAAATTGTCAGAAGGCATGATAAAAGAAATATCTATAATAAAAAATGAAGAAAAATTCTTAAAAAGCTTAGATACAGCTAAAACACAAAAGGATTTAGAAGTAACATTTTTAGCTGCAAATACTAAGGAATTTACAGAAACTCAGAAGATAAGCAGTTATATAAGGGACAACGGAAATTTAGAATTTGTAGCTGCAGAAGATTTTGATTACAAAAATTACACATTCTATAATTTAGTTGG
>UQCY01000213.1 GCA_900539645.1 uncultured Clostridium sp.
GCTGCAAATGCACCAATATTATTAGTTAAGCAAAATGAAATTCCAGCAGATGTTGAGCTTAGATTAGAATGTACGAATAAGATTTATATAATTGGATCGGAAAATGCAATAAGCAAAAATATTGAGGATAGATTAAAAAAATCTGGATTCATAGTAAGTAGAATCGGTGGAAAAAATAGATATGAAACATCTGTAAATGTTGGAAATGAGGTAAAGAGAGTTAAAGGTGGAGCTTCAGAAACATTTATCGTAAATGGTACAAAAGGGGAAGCAGATGCGATGAGTATTTCTTCTGTTGCAGCTAGAGATTCTGCACCTGTAATCCTTACTGATGGAAAGACAATATCTGCAGATGCGAAAAAAATAGTTAACAGCATACCTAACAGATACGCTATTGGACTACAGGGGGTAATGGACGAAAGCCTTGTAGAATCAATAGGTGCAACTAGAGTTGGTGGAAAAAATAGATTTGAAACAAATAAGAAGATAATAAACACATTCTACAAAAACGTAGCATCTTATTACTTAAGTAAATCTGACCAGTTAGTGGATGCATTGGCTGCATCTCCAATAACAAAATACTCTCCTATAGTTTTAGTTAATAAAAATTCTGATAAGAGTGTATTAAAAGGTGCACAGAAGATGACTGCTCTTGGTGGAATAGATAGTGCAACAATAGAAAGCTGTAAAAAAGCAGCTCAATAAAAATAATATATAGCTAATAAGAGCCTAAAAGTTTCTACGAGAAACATAAGGGCTCTTTTTTTTCGGCAACCTCCCTAGTTGTTGTTATAAATATGTGTATATGTTGTTGTATATGTTGGTATAGTAATAGCCAAGTTGTCGTAATGCAACACGACAATCTGTCTAAATGCAGTATGACAATCTGTCCAAATGCAACACGACAACTTGTCACTATGCTTATGACAATCTGACAGTATATTTTTGACAAAAAATTTAAGTGACGAGCTCAATTAAAATACTAACCTAGATGATTATAACAGTCAATTAAAATAGACAAATAATAGAAAGTTGTGTTATACTTATGTTTAAAAAGTTACAAAATTGTTAACAATATTAAAAAATAGTAAAAATAAGAGATAATTAATGATGAATTTACAAAGGAGCGTTCGATGGAAAATAACGATACAAAAGAAACAGTAAATAAAGATAAAAGTATAGATGATAAAACTAAAACAAATGATTCTGATAAAAACAAAACTAAAAAAAGAAAAATAAAATTTATAACAAAAGACTCTTTAAAAGATTTTACTCTTTGGGTTGTAGTATCTCTTATACTATTCTTCGTGATGGAGTATTTATCTAGAAGGTCGAGAATAGAAAAAGTAGAAGTGTTCTTAAAAGATAACACTTATGCAACAGTTATAAATATATTATTAATACTTGGCATAACAGGGATAATATTCTTTGTAAAGCACAAGAAGGCAGTATTGTGGTTTATCTCATTCCTATTCATTGGATTGGCAGTGGTGAGCAGGATGATATTGGAATTTAGAGGGATGCCAGTAGCGTTTATGGACTTGTATGCGCTTCAAGATGGGCTTAGTATAGCATCGAGATTTATTAATACGAAAATGATAATCATAGCCGTTGTTGTTGTGGTGCTGTTCTTGGTTGGATTAGTTGTTATGTGGAAACTGGACAAGAAGAGCAAAAGATTCAACGGAATAAGTAATATAGTTGCGTGGATGCTTTCAATACTAGTATTTGCAGTGAGTATAGGACCTATAAAGGCAAAGAATATAATGCACAATATTGGCTGGGATGTCCAGGCTACGTATGAATTAAACGGATTTTTATACTCAATCCTGGATTCGTACTTTGGATATCTTAGAAAACCACCTGAAGGATATAGCAAAGAAGCTATAGCAAAAATAAGAGAAGAAGTAGACAAAAAGGCAGCTGAGGACAAAAGAACTATAAAAACTGGTAAAGATGTTCCAAATGTTGTAATAGTTCAGCTTGAAGGATTTATGGATCCAACTAAAATACCAAACGTAAACCTTAGCATAGACCCAATACCAAACTTTAGAAAATTGGCAGAAAAAAATACTAGTGGATACATGAATGTACCAACTACTGGTGGGGGAACAGCTAGAACAGAGTTTGAGGTTATAACAGGAAACAACTTCGACAACCTGCTAAGTGGAGAGATACCTTACACATCAATTGTAAAGGAAAAAACATCAAACTCATTGGCGACGGCGTTGAAGAAACAAGGATTCACTGCTCATGCTCTACATAATTTTAAAGGTAATTTCTACAATAGAAACAAGGGATTCAAAAACTTAGGATATGACACATTCACATCTGTTGAATATATGAACGGCCTAGAATACACAGCACTTGATTGGCCAAAGGATTACGTACTAACTAATTATATGAAAAAGGCTCTAGACTCAACAGAAGGCAAAGACTTCATAACAACAGTATCTGTACAGGGACACTCAAACTATCCTACAGAAAAAGTTGATGAAGATTATCCTTGTAAAATAACTGGTGATATAGAAGATAAATATAAAAATCAGCTTTACTACTACTGTGAGCAGGTAAGAGAAATGGATGAATTTATAAAACAGTTCAACGATATGCTTACTCAGAGAAAAGAAGAAACTGGTGAAGATACAATAGTTTTATACTACGGAGATCATATGCCTAAACTCGACTATTTATATGATGGCGAAGAATATCTAAACAGATACGAATCTCCATACACATATTTTGCAACATTTGATATTCCAAAAGAAGAAAATGCAATAACTGATGCATTCCAGGCAGGTACAGAATTATTAAAACTAGGTGGAGTGGAA
>UQCY01000214.1 GCA_900539645.1 uncultured Clostridium sp.
GCTATTTTTCTTTTAGATAACCTCATTAACAATGCTAACTTAATGACATTGAGCTATGACCTTTACTATTTTCTTAAAGCTTTTTCTCAATTTTTACCTCTATTATATTATTCGTTTATTAAATCCATAGCAAAATTAAGTGTAGCATGCCCATCGCAAGCACCAAATTTTACCATGTCTAACATTTCTACTTTTGTTTCGCCTGGAGCAAAGGCTTTTATACGATCAAATTCTCCCATAAGCTGTGGGCTTAAAAGAAGTAAATCTATATCATTATTTGAAAGAACTTCCTCTATTTTGTTTCTGTGAATAGCTTCTATATTGCAAGCTATATCTCTGCTTTCTGCTTCTTTTTTCATTCTGTCTACTAGTATATCTGTAGACATTCCACCAGTACATGCAACTACTATTTTCATAAGTTTATTTGTATCCTTCCGTTTTTAATTCTAGTTTAGAAAAATTTAACGTCATAATTCTAATAATAATTTGAATTTATCTAGTATTTTCCATAAAAAATACACGAACTATTATCAGATTTAATTGTCTTATAATATATATTATAAACTCAATAAATAATCTGTCAATATTATAATCGTTCGTGTATTCATAAATAATTATTCTAATTTATTATAGATTGTTCTTAATCTATATTTTTTTAAAATTTATATACTTCATTGTTAATGATATCCACATCCATACTACCAATTCTTATATGCTCTCCCTTATCTTTTAGAAACATTTCCACTAAAATATTCGGATTTTCAATAATTTTTAATTTTTTAGCCCTTGTCATCTTCTTTATGTAACACTCTAACTTCATTGCAGTGCTTCTACTGCTGCTTTCAAAGTATGCTTCAAGCTTTTTAAATCCGTAGTTTTTAGTGTATTTGCAGTTTGTCCCATCTGTATGTTCAATCATTCTTCTTTTTATGTCAGTTGTATATCCAGTATATAATGTGTCATTTTTACATCTTATTATATATGTATAAAAAATCTTCAATTATTTTATCTCCTAGTTTTCGTTGTCCTTCCCAACAGCTATAAATATCTGTAATGCTAAAAATGCCTTTACATCCATGTTTGATTTACTTTTCAATATTTCAACAGCCTGCTGTCTGTCTATTAATAAAGTCTGTATTTCTTCTGTTGGCTCAAGATATTCATTAGATGGCTCACCTTTACAAGTGCAGTAAAGTAGTGAGAATGATTCATCTGTCATACCAGGAGATGGGTACAGACCAAATCCGCTATCCATTTTATTTATTTCAACAAGGTCTAGACCTGTTTCTTCCTTTAATTCT
This sequence comes from uncultured Clostridium sp., assembly GCA_900539645.1. Classification (GTDB taxonomy): domain Bacteria; phylum Bacillota; class Clostridia; order Peptostreptococcales; family Peptostreptococcaceae; genus Peptacetobacter. The sequence continues at coordinate 1,302 of UQCY01000214.1, forward strand.
CTTCTTGCACAAACTTCTATATCTTCGCCTGGATCTATAAGTCCTGCAGGAAGTGAATATACGTAATCATCTAAAGGAACACGATATTCTCTTATTATCACTAGTTTGTCCTCATCTATATGGTATGGAACCATTACAACAGCGTCATCTCTATCATTTCCATCGCCAAAATACATATTATTAAGTTCTTCTTCTGATTTTCTTGTCGCTAACATCCAACTTTTTTCAGATTTATCTTTAGATTCGTATTTCATTTCGTACATGCTTAAATATTTAGACTTCCGTATAGGAGTTAATTTTTTTACTTTTTTCTGTCTCATGTCAAATCCCCTTCTCATTTGTAATTTTTATTTGAAAAGATAATTATTTTATATTAATTATATAATTCGATTATATCACATATTTGAACTACAATATTGAAAATTTTTGCATATAAAAAGAGATACCCTTTTGGATATCTCTAAAAATTCTTTTTATTAAATTATCTTCTACCAAATCCTATAACAGCAGCACCTAATGCACCTATTATCTGAGTATCTTCAGCTAAGAATATATCTTTTCCTATTATTTCAGAAATCATTCTAACAAGTTCACTACTTTTTGCAAGTCCACCAGTGAATGCTACCTTGTCTACTATTTCTCCTCTTGATAACATAGAAGTAGATTTATTTGCTATTGATTTTAATATACCAGCGGCAACTTCTCCTGTTGGAACGTTCTGAGCTAGTAAACTTACTATTTCTGATTCAGCAAAAACAGTACACATACTAGATATGTTTACTGGATGATTTCCTTTTGCTAGTTCATCTATTTTAGTTATATCGCTTCCTAATATATTGGAAGTAACTTCTAAGAATCTTCCTGTACCCGCTGCACATTTGTCGTTCATTAAGAAGTTGACTACGTTTCCATCTTCATCAAGATTTATAACTTTACTGTCCTGCCCACCGATATCAAGTATTGTTCTTACTTCATTATTTATAAAGTGAATTCCTTTACTATGGCAAGTTATTTCAGTTACCTTTTTATCAGCAAAGTCCATAACTCCTCTACCATATCCAGTACCTACAACTTTTTTGATTTCTTCTTCTGGTATACCTTCTTTTAATTTTTCATAAACTTCATTAGCAGTAGTCATTGGGCTCCATCCTGTTGGAACTATTATTTTTTTTACTATTTTTTCTCCATCAAATAAAACCCCTTTTGTTGCTACTGATCCTGAATCAACGCCTATACTGTACATTAACTTTACTCCTCTCACTTTTTGTATATATATAATTTGTTTGATTATTATTTTACATTATTAATCTACTTATCTATTTTATCATAGTTTTATCTAATAGTATAATAGAGATTTACTATAACATTATAAATTTAATATTTGAAATTGGCAGTTTTAAATTTCATATAAAAAAATTATTGATTTTTAATTATTTATATTTTTTTACTATAAATTCTAAATATGTTGAAATTCCAATATTTT
>UQCY01000215.1 GCA_900539645.1 uncultured Clostridium sp.
ATAATTTATTATATGAACACATTATTAAGATATAAAATTGTTAGAGAGTTGACGGATATGCTAAATGTTTGGGAAAATCTGAACAGACAGACAGACAGACAGACAGACAGACAGACAAATAAGTCTGTAATTTTAGCATACAATTTTTATAATAGTATATATAAAGGATACAGTTTTTGTTAAACACAAGAATTGTGTCCTTTTTTAATGCAAAAATTTACTCAGACAAATACAATATCTTAAATAAAAGTTTTCTAAAATAAATTTTATTGAGTGAGAGGAGAAAATTGTTATGAGAAAACTAACTAAATCTTTAGCTTTAGGTATGGCGGTTACTTCAATGTTACCAATAGCATCAGTACAGGCATATGAAGTAAATGATGTTCAGAGAAAAGTAACTGTTAATCCTTATGATATGGCTGCTATTACAGGATCAAATAGATATGAAACAGCAGCAAAATTAGCACAGGGTAGAGATAAAAGTACAGTAATACTTGTAAATGCAGATAAATCTTTAGCAGATGGATTATCAGCTTCAGGTCTTGCGGGTGCAGTTAATGCTCCGATATTACTTGTAAAAGCTAATAAAATACCTGCAGAAACTAAAGCAGCATTAAAAGGAGCTAAAAACGCTTATATAATAGGCGGTAAAAATGCTATATCTAGTTCTGTCGAAAACCAGATAAAATCAATGGGAATAAAACCTAAAAGAATAGAAGGTTCTGACAGAATAAAAACTAGTATAGAAGTTTCTTATGAAATAGCAGAAGTGACTGGAAAAGATACAGCAGTTTACCTTGTAAATGGTTTCAAGGGTGAAGCAGATGCTATGAGTATAGCTCCAGTTGCAGCGAAAAATAAAGGACAGATAATATTAACAAATGGTAAATATATGCCTATTAATGTGAGCACAGATATTCCAACGTATGCGGTTGGTGGTTCTAGTGTAATGTCAAATGCAATAGTTTCAGATGCACAGGCAACAAGAATAGGTGGTAAAGATAGATATGAAACAAATAGAAAAGTTATAGAAAAATTCTTTACAAATGAAAAAGTATACTATATGGCAAAAGGAAACCCATTAGTTGATGCATTAACAACTTCTGCTATGGGTAAACCAGTTGCACTTGTTTCTGAAAGAAGTGATAAGAGATTTATAGGAAAAGCAGATAAAGTTATATCTGTAGGTGGTGTATCAAACAGAATCCTAACTCAGGTTAGAGATATACTTGAAGCTTATCACACAGTTGGAGAAGACGGAAAACCAGTTAAACCAGAGGATACACAGAAACCAGATGGCCAGAAACCTGAAGAAAAGCCAGATGCTAAGCCTGAAGAAAAACCTGATAAACCAGTAACACCTGATAAACCTGTAGAACCTAAACCAGAAAAACCAAGTAAACCAGTAACTCCAGAACATAAACATAACTGGGTTCATCATAATGCTATAATGGGTAAAAAACCAAAATATAAAACAGAATATCATGTAGTATGTCAGGGTTGTGGTAAAGATTTTGGTATAGATGACGAAAAAGGAATAAACGCAACAAAACAACATGACCATATATTTACAGATTGTCCTAAAACAGGAACAGGAACTGGTTATTGGTTAGAACCTATAAGAACATTAATAGGTTATGAAGAATATGTAAGTGTACCAGCATGGGATGAATGTAGTGGTTGTGGTCAGATAAGAAAATAATATAATAAATAATATAATAGAGGCTGTTGCAATTGCAATGGTCTCTTTTTTAGTTGTATAATTAAATTAAAGAATATTTTGAAAAAGAGGGATTTTTATGAGAGAGAAATTTACTAATTTAATAAATAATTTTATAAAAGAATACAAATCTAACAACAATCTTTTTGCTGAATGGGAAGATGTACTTGTAGGATTTTCTAAAGTAGATGATAAAAATATGAACTACCTAAGAGAAGCAGTTATAGAGGATCATCATCTTGCAACAGATTATTTAGAAGATGCAAAGACTATGATTTCATATTTTGTTCCATTTAAGGAAAGTATTGCAAATTCTAACAAAGAAGGCAATCTTCCTTCAGATGTTTGGGTCCATTCATATCGGGAAACAAATGAAATGGCAGATAAGTTAAATGACTATCTTGTAGCAGAAATTGAAAAAATGGGTTATAGAGCAGCTAAGCCAGTAGATTGTGGGATAGTTGATGGAAAAGTGAAGAGCAGATGGTCACAGAGACATATAGCGTATCTTTCTGGACTTGGAACTTTTGGGCTTAATAATATGCTTATAACTGATAAGGGGATAAATGGAAGATTTTTCTCAATAGTTACAAATATGGAGATAGGTACAGATGAGCCTTTGAAAGAGGAAAGATGTCTTTATAAGCTGAATGGAAGTTGTGGAAAATGCGTTGAGAGATGTTTTTCTGGAGCACTTAGATACGATGGATTTGATAGATTTAAGTGTCTGGAGATTTGCGTTGAGAATGAAAGAAATAATAAAATGGCAGATGTGTGTGGTAAATGTACGATTGGACTTCCATGTACTTTTAAGAATCCATTGAAATAAAAATACAAAATATAAAAATACAAAGGATAAAGATACAAAATATAAAGATAATAAATAATTGTTCTATAGAAGATTACTTTATATAAAACATTTATAAAGATAAGTGAAATTTATTTTTATATAAAATTGATTACAAATTTGTAATACATAAAAATAGGATAAAGTCTTTTATAAATTGCAACTAAAGAATATAATGAATTAAAGTATATATTTATAAAAACTTAAATATTAAA
>UQCY01000216.1 GCA_900539645.1 uncultured Clostridium sp.
AAGAGACATAATAAATAGAGAAATCGAAATACAGCACCCAACTCTAAAACATATAAAAACTGTAGACCTAGTTGAAATATGGGATGAACCAACTAATCCAGCAGCAACTTATAAAAACGTTGTTATATTCGGACAGGGACAGGTTGACAGATCTCCATGTGGAACAGGTACAAGTGCTAAATTAGCTACTTTACATGCTAGAGGAGAATTAAAAGAAGGCGAAAAATTCGTATATGAAAGTATATTAGGAACATTATTCGAAGGTGAAATAGTAGGAACTACTAAAGTTGGAGAATTCGATGCAGTATTACCAAAAATAACTGGTTCTGCTTACATGACAGGATTCAATAACTTCTTAATAGACGAAGATGACCCAGTTAAATATGGTTTCATATTAAAATAATATTGAGTTAAGAGTTCACATTTTATAAATAGTATTGAGTACGGTATATACGTATACCACATAACAAACTTAGTTAAATAGTTTTTATCTAGGGATGGTAATCTTACCATTCCTAGTTAAAACTTTTAAATTTTCAGAAAATAGAAAAAATATTAAAAAGTGGGAGGTAGAGTAAATGGTCAATTTAGTCAGAATAGTATTAGGCGTTTTAACTGCTATATACGCAGTAATGTTTGGAAAAGATTATATGGAATCATCTAAAAATGGATTATTAGAAGCTGAAGAAGAAAAAAGTTGGGTTAAACCAGGAATTATAGGATTTATAGCTAACTTCGGTGACACATTAGGAATAGGATCATTCGCACCAATAGTTGCAATGTCTAAATTCTCTAAAATGAAAGTTCACGACAAACAGATACCAGGTATGTTAAACGTATCATGTTGTATACCAGTCGTAACAGAAGCACTTTTAATGACAACTGCTATAGCAGTTGAACCGATAACATTAGTATCAATGCTTGCAGCAGCAGGTGCTGGTTCATATATAGGAGCAGGTATCATATCTAAAATGGATGAAAAGAAAATACAGTTAGTAATGGGTATCGCATTATTAGCTACAGCAATATTAATGTTCTTAGGATTACCTTGGATAAACTTAATGCCAGGTGGAGGAAATGAAATAGGATTATCTGGTGTTAAATTAGTAATAGGTATAGTAGGTAACTTTATACTAGGAGCACTTATGACAGCTGGTATAGGTCTATATGCACCATGTATGGCACTAGTTTACTTCTTAGGAATGTCTCCAAAAGTTGCATTCCCAATAATGATGGGTTCTTGTGCAGTATTAATGCCAATAGCATCAGCTAAATTCATAAAAGAAGGACAGTTCCCAAGAAAAGCATCTTTAGCTATAACTATAGGTGGGGTATTAGGTGTATTCATAGCATTCTACCTAGTTAAATCTCTTCCAATGGATATACTAAAAGTATTAGTTATAATAGTTATACTTTATACTTCATTCACAATGTTAAAACCAGTATTAAGCAAAAAACAAGCTTAATTAAAAAATATAGAATCTACAAAATAAAAATCAACCGTTATGGAGAATTTCTCCATAACGGTTTTTTATTTGCTTATTTCTAGAATTATAAAAATAAATTGTCATAAACGATTTCCAATATATACAGAAATATGCAATTGTAGTATAATTAATACCGTCGCTTTCTTTGGGATTAACTGTGGAAATATGTTGATATCTTGAGGAAAAGTGGATAACTATAAAGGTATACCGGCAGCTATGTGCGCTGGATATATAGGAGGACAAAATGATAAATTTAATAAGAATTATACTACTATCATTTACCGGAATTCAGGGATTTTTAATGATTAGCGATTATTCTAAAGCCAAAAGAGAAAATCGACTAGAAGATGAAAGCTGTGTAAAAGCCGGAATAGCAGGAATGGTAGGGAACTTTTTTGACACATTGGGGGTAAGTTCCTTTGCTGTCATAATAGCTATGGGAAAAGCTATGAAGATGAAATTTAAGGATAAAGAGCTACCAGCGATGTTAAACGTATCTTGTGCGATACCAAATATAACGGAAGCACTTATATTTTTAACTGCAATAGAAGTAGATCCGACAACACTTGTATCTATGTTGATAGCTGCAGGAATGGGCTCTTACATTGGAGCAGGAATTGTAGAAAAACTAGACGAAAAGAAAATACAATTAGCTATGGGAATAGCGCTGTTTATAACAGCGAGTGTGATATTTATGGGGCTTCCATGGGTAAATCTTCTTCCAGTTGGAGGAGAAAGCATAGGACTTTATGGCTCTAAACTGTTTATTGGAGTAACATTAAACTTCATATACGGAGCTTTAATGACTGCAGGAATAGGTCTATATGCACCATGTATGGCAACTACATACATACTTGGTATGTCGCCAAAATGTGCATTTCCAATAATGATGGGATCTTGCGCTGTACTTATGCCAATAGCGAGCACTAGATTTATAAAAGACGGGCACTATCCAAGAAAAACTTCACTATGGATAACAATAGGCGGTGTTGTAGGAGTATTTGCTGCAGCACATGTATTTAACTCAATGCCTATGAATATGGTAAAAGTATTATGTGTATTTGTAATATACTACACATCTTACGGAATGTTAAAGAAAGCATTAAAAAGAGAAAAAAGAGAATTAGCAGAAGTTTAATATAGAGATAAATTTATAAAACTTAAAAAAGATATTTTATATAGAAAAAAGATGTTTCGTATAGAAGCATCTTTTTTTATTCTTAAGGAAATTATAATAATTTAAAACTGTGGAAAA
>UQCY01000217.1 GCA_900539645.1 uncultured Clostridium sp.
TTTTATAAAATATTTAGAGGGGGAGGAAATGTTTAGAGTCGTTATCTGTGAGGATGAAATATCGCAAAGAGAAAAATTGAAAGAATATATTCATAAAATATTCGATGAAAATAAAGAAAAAGTAGAGATAATAGAGTTTGAATCAGCAGAGGAATTATTATCAAGTGGGATTATATTAAAAGAAGTTGATATTTTTCTATTAGATATAAAAATGAATGGATTATCTGGTATGGATTTAGCAAAAATGATAAGAAAAGAAGATGATAGATCAGAAATAATATTTGTAACATCTTTAGTCGAGTATATTCAAGATGGATATACAGTTAGAGCTTATAGATACTTACTAAAACCTATAGAATATGAAGAGATTAAAAAACATTTGTTAAACTGTATATCAGATATAAAAAAGAAAAAGGGAAACTTTATAATAGAAAATAGAGATGGTATGAGAAGAATACCAATAAAAGAAATAACTTATATAGAAGTGAGAAAAAAAGAATTAACAATACATACATTAGATTCTATCTATTATATACAGGGTAGCCTGGATAAGATAGAGCAAGATTTTGAAAAGTACAACTTCTATAGATGCCATAAGAGCTATTTAATAAATATGGAGTATATAGATAGCATAACTAAAAATAGTGTATTTATTGGAAATGAGGAAATATATGTAAGTAGGCACAGAATGAATGAGCTTAAAACAAAGTTTACATATATGTTGGGAGATATATTATGTTAAGTGTATTTTGGAATTTGGTAACAGTTTTATCTACTGCTATAGAATGGATAGTGTTGAAGTTAGTATTGGATGAAATAAGTAATCAAAAGGTAAATAAGATTAAAATAAATACAAGTTTTATAATAGCAGCACTTATAATAATAGTTTTGACTATTATCGATTTTGAGATGAACTTAAAATTATTAATAGGAATTGTTATTTCATATATTGTATATCTATACAATTATGATATAAGTTGGAAAAAAGCGTTATTTGTAATACTACTATATAATTTAATACTTGTAGGATTTGATGTTATAGGAATTAGTTTAGTTGGATTTTTAAATCATATAAAAGATATGAGTGGTATAGTAGGAAACAATATTTATGGTTTGGAGCTTATTATATTGTCAAAGTTTATGTTGACACTTATAGTTCCAATGATAAAAATTTTTAAGATAGATTTATCAAATCTAAAAAAAGATTATCTGGATTTGGTGGTACCGATAAGTACAAATATTATAAGTATTGTTGTTATCTTTGGATATATTTTAATGGATAAAAATACAAGCCACATAGAGCATATCCTTATAATCGTTTTATCCATTGTTTTTTTATTTTCAAATATTTCAATAATTAAAGTTGTAGGTAGATTAATGAATGAAAGTAAACTAGAAGCAGAAAATGAAATTATAAAGGAAAAGATGGATATGCAGTATAAATATTATTCTAGAATCCAAGAATCTCAAGAAAAAACAAGAAGCCTTTATCACGATATGAACAATCATATATTATGTATAAAAAATATGTATGAAAACAATGAAACTACTAACAGTTATATTAAAGACATAGAAGATAAAATAAAATCTTGTGGAAATACATTTAGTACAAAAAATATGATTTTGGATGTTATATTAGAAGAGGAAAAATCTATATGTGAAAAGAATAATATTGAGTTTGAAGTTGATTTAAACTTTGAAAAATGTAGCTTTGTTGAAGCAACAGATCTTTGCAGCATATTCTCAAATATACTAGACAATGCGATAGAAGCTTGTAAAAAGATAGAAAGCTCTGATATAAAAAGAAAGATAAAATTAAGAGGTACAATTGTAAATAAGTATTTTGTGATAAGGTGTGAAAATACAAAAGTAAATCCTATTAATATAGATAAAGATAATATAGTTACAGATAAAAAGGATAGCTTTTTACATGGTATTGGAATAAGCAGCATAAAAAGCTCAGTAGAAAAATATAATGGAAATGTAGAAATAAAGATAGAAGAAAATAGGTTTGTAATGATAATTTATATACCTATAAAAATAAATTAATACCAGTTGGAGCTCTAAAACGACCAGTTGGGGATAAATCGTTGAATATTCAGAAAAAAGATGTTATTTTGTAAGCATAAAAGATATGGAGGTGGACTAAAATGGTCGAATCCATTGCTAACAAGATAACATCTTTTTTAATTTCTAATAAGGCAATAGAAGAAAAAGAAAGCGAATTATACTCATACGCATTTAGTATATTAATAGCTTTTTTAGTTAATATATCAGCAATATTGATTATAGCTTATTCGTTAAATATATTTAAGGAAACAGTACTATTCTTATTATGTTATTGTCCAATTAGGCAATTTACAGGTGGTTATCACGCAGATAATTACAAAAGATGCTTATTAGCATTTATGCTACTTTATATAGTTAATATATGCTTTGTTGAATTTGTTTTTTACTATAAGTTAGATTATTTAATTTTGTTTGAGATGATAATGAGTTATATAGGGATTTGTTTTTTAGCTCCATTAGAACATAGAAATAATCCTTTAAGTAAAAAAGAGTTAAGACAATAGCTATTCTGGATCTATGTCAACTGTAGTAATTAACATCTAGAGAGAACCTGATAGGTCTTCTCTTTTTTTATGTTCAGAGTGATGAAAACACGCTTCCTAAAGTTAATAAAGTTTCTAAAACCG
>UQCY01000218.1 GCA_900539645.1 uncultured Clostridium sp.
TATAGTACAGGATACGCTCGGTAAGAGTTGTCTTACCAGCATCGATATGCGCCATGATACCGATGTTACGAGTCAAATGTAAATCGCGATTTGCCATTTTCTTTTAACTATATTATATATTATAAAGAGGTGATTTACAATGGATGATAAGATAATAAAAATTTTAAAAGTGACTCTAGTAATAGGTATTTTCAATATAATTTTAGGTTTAGTTAATTTATTTATAAAAATAGGAGGCTAAAAAATGGAACAGTTTAAAAGAAATGTAATAATGAATAAAGCTGGTGGTGCATCTGGTAAAAATACCTACTCTTATAAGCTATCTCTTCCAGCTCGGGTTATAAAAGAATTAGGTGTTACTCCTGAAGATAAAGGTCTTATCCTTACTTTAGAGGAGGGAAAACTTATAATCGAAAAAGACCACTCTGAAGAATAAAAAAATAGGGCGAAGGAATTTAATTTCCCTCGCCCATTTTTATAGATTATGAGATTTTTTAGATTTTTAAACACTATAGGACCTCTCCCATAGTTGTTTACTGTTATAATATATTACTGTTTTGGACTATTATATTTTTCTTTCTTTAGATTATTTTATTTTTTATTAGTATTTCCGTTCTCTTAAATTTTACAGCAACTTCGCTGCATTTTTGAATGTCTGGAATCTGTTAGCATCTTCTGCTTTTCCACCTATCTGAACAACTTCTTTTGCTTTTAATCCAGACACTTTGAAATCTGTTTCTTTCATCACAGGACACTTATATTTCTGAGCAACTATAACTGCAGCAAACACATCAGCATCACCATGATAAAGTACTACCTTATCCATATCAAACACCTCCTTTTTACTTGGAGCTGATAATTCTTTTTTAAACCAGTTCCAATCATACCCAAATTTTTTGTGATTCATATTGTATGGACAGTCTTTACCAGTCCAATCTTTATGTCTTACAACCCTACTTATAGGAATGTTATAAGCTTTCATGAGAACTCTTACAAGCTCTATTGCATTTAGATATGCTTGTTTCTGTTTAGCTCCATTACCTCTCTGAGATATTTCTATCCCTATGCTCTTACCATTACCAGTAGCATTCCCTGCATGCCATGCCTTCTTATTAGTAGCAACTGCCTGTATTATCTCTGTATCATCTACGCTAAAGTGCCATGATGCTTTCGCATTACTACCATTTCTATTATTATTTTTTAAATAATTGTGCTGATTTTTAGCTGGTGCATCATTACCAGTATCATGTATTGTAATATAGCTTGGAGACATAGAGCCTCCTGGTATGCATCTTCCATTAGGAAGAATATCAACCGTTACTTTAGCAGTACCTAACTTTTTATCAGTTATTTTTCCTGAGCTTACACCCATTATTTACTCACCTTCTTGTCTTTTATTCCTGGAGTAGTTGGGTCAGTAAATACCCCAACTACCGCCATTATTATAGTTACTAGCATATAAGGATTTTTTATAACCTCTACTATATTGTTAAAAAGTATATCCCAACTAGTTATACTTGCAGGATCTATTCCTGCAGCAGTTAAAACTATCCCTACTATACCTATCCAGAAACCTACATTTTTAAATCTATTAGTATTCATAACTGGGTTCATCCTCCTCTTCATCTTCTAAATTATAAGTGTCTATTTCATCTTCATTTAATATGGCTCTTATTCTGTCTAGCTTATCTTTTTCTTTTAGATACTTAGACTTATAGTCTATATGGCTATCTCTTTCAGACTCAATTAACTTCGATAATCTAGTTGATAAATCAACCACATAGTCGCCCCATTCTGGATTACTGCACCATATTGCACCTATTGAATATATATCAGTTGCCCCATCAGCATAGCACCATGGAGCTTTTTCATCTTCCTCTAAATACTGGTATCTTAACTTGTGTCCTGCGTAGTCTATACAATCCTCTTTTGTAGAGAAATAATCTCCATACTTTGAAGGATCATCTCGATATTCGTCATTTGCTCTAAGTCCGAACAAATTGTTTTTTTCTATTGCTAGCTTAGAAGTGCCATAAGCACTTTCTAAACAAGCTATAGCCATTAAGATTATAGCGTTTATATTATACTTATTCTGTGCCTCTATGAAGTAATCTCCTAGACCTTCAAGTCCATTATCTTCTTTTAAAGTATTCACTGCATTTTCTAATTCTTCAGCAGTTACATCTGTTATTTCTGATATATCATTTTTATTGAAATACATTTCATTTTCTCCTTAATCACATTTTTTTCTACATTCTTTACAGTTCTGTTTAATCTCACTTACGTCTTCAAGTAGCTTAGTAATAAGAGTATCGTGAGTTAAGACTGCTTCTCTAATTTTATGTCTATCTTCTATAGAATCATCTAACTTTTTATCCATTTTTTCATAAGATGTTGTTAAATTTTCTAGCATTATAATGATTTTAGCGTCATTCCGACCATTTTGTTGAGCGTGTATTAAAGCTTTTCTATAACCTACATAAATACCAACAACACCTGTTACTATACTAAGAAGAATATTTATATCTGTTAGCTCCACGACATCACCTCCTAAAAAATTGTATTAAAAAAGGACCAATATAAAATATCAGCCCTTTTTGTGTTAAATATATGTTATAATCATTTTTGGAATCACGTCTTAAAAAGAGTGGCTTATAGTTAAACCTACTTTCTAATGAAAGGAGGT
>UQCY01000219.1 GCA_900539645.1 uncultured Clostridium sp.
ACACAAGTTTTCCACAGTTTTAAATTATTATAATTTCCTTAAGAATAAAAAAAGAACTATTACAAAATTGTAATAGCCCTTTCAATCAATTTTAAATTATTTTGAATTCATAAATACGTGTCTGTTTCCGTATAAGTATTCCCATCCTGAGTAAAGTGTTAGAAGTGTAGCTATTATTAATAAAATATTTCCAACCATTAAGATTGTAAGATTTTCTAAATGTGCTCCAAATAGTAATAAAACTATTGAAACCATCTGAGTAGCTGTCTTCCATTTACCACTCTTACCTGCAGCTATAACAGTACCGTCTGCAGCTGCTATTGCTCTAAGAATACTAACAGATAACTCTCTAGCAACTATTATAATAACCATCCAACCAGCAACTAAATCAGCTTCTATCATACATATTAGTGTAGATATAACTAATAATTTATCTGCTAATGGGTCCATAAATTTTCCAAAGTCAGTAACTAGATTATATTTTCTAGCTATTTTACCGTCCAGCATGTCTGTAAGTGATGCAACTATAAATATTATACAAGCTATTAAAAACTTAGCTGGTATATCCATCATCATAACAATTACTAGAATTGGTATAAGAAATACTCTGAATAAAGTTAATTTATTCGGCAAGTTCATCTACAACATCTCCTATCAAATCATATTCCATAGCTTCTGTTATATAAACATTTACGAAGCTACCTATTTCTAATTCTTCGTCTGAATTAACATATACAACACTATCTATTTCTTCAGCATCTCCCTGAGTTCTACCAACGTATACACCATCTTCAACCTCTTCTTCTATAAGAACTTCAAATACTTTATCTTCTCTTTTCTGATTTATTTCCTCAGATATTGCCTGCTGAACCATCATGACTCTATCTCTTCTTTCTTCTTTGATTTCTTCGTCCATGTGTCCATCCATTCTATCTGCAGGAGTATCTTCTTCTCTTGAATACGCAAATGCACCAAGTCTATCAAATTTTATTTCCTTCATAAAGTCGATTAATTCTTCTAAATCTTCCTCTGTTTCTCCTGGGAAACCAACTATAACAGTAGTTCTTATAACAGCATCAGGTATTTTACTTCTTATCATTTCAACTTTAGATCTTATATCTTCTTTTGATGTTCTTCTGTTCATTCTTTTTAATATTCTGTTGCTTGCATGCTGTATTGGCATATCGAAGTAGCTACAGATATTGTCATGAGCAGCTATTACATCTATTAATTTTTCAGTTATTGATTCTGGGTAAGAGTACATTATTCTTATCCATTTTATACCTTCTATACCTGCTAATTCTTCTAATAACTCAGCAAGTTTAGCTTCTCCGTATAAATCCTCACCGTATCTAGTAGTATCCTGAGCTATTACAACTAACTCTTTTACTCCTTCTGCAGCAAGAGTTTTAGCTTCTTCTACTATATCTTCTATTTTTCTACTTCTGTATTTTCCTCTTAATTTAGGTATTATACAGTATGTACAGTGGTTAGAACATCCTTCACCTATTTTTAAATAAGCCATATGTTCTGGAGTAGATACATATCTAGGAAGAGTTTCATCAAATGCAAATTCTATATTTCCTATTTCTGTTACATTTTTTTCGCTTTCTAATCTATCTATTATTTCAGATATATTCATAAAGTTACCAGTTCCAACTATTGCATCTATTTCTGGTATTTCTTCTAATAATTCATCTGCATATCTCTGTGCTAGACATCCAGTAACTATTAGATATTTAAGTTTTCCAACTTCTTTTAACTGAGATAATTCAACTATTGTATCTATTGATTCCTGTTTTGCATCTCTTATAAATCCACAAGTATTAACGATTATTATATCTGCTTCGTCGAATTCTTCTACAAATTCGTACCCTTTTTCTTTTAAGATACCTGTCATTATCTCTGCATCCATTAAGTTCTTTGAACATCCTAGGGATTCAAGTGCTATTTTTAACATTTATTCTCCTTTCAATTTTAAAATTAAGGTGGAATAATATCCACCTTAATCATAATTTATATTATTTTTTCATTTCGTCTAACTGTTCTTTAGATATAAGGACTTTTCTAGGTCTACTTCCTTCATTCTGACCTACTATTCCTCTTTCTTCCATTGCATCTATCATTCTCGCTGCTCTGTTAAATCCTATTTTGAATTTTCTCTGTAGCATTGAAGAAGATGCCTGTCCATTATTTACAACGAATTCGATTGCTTCTGGAAGTAATTCATCTTCGTCGTCGTGTTCCATATTTTTCACAGCTGATATTGTTTCTATTATATCTTCTTCATATTTAACTTCCTCGTCTTTAAACTGTCCTTTGACATATTCTATTACGTTTTCTAGTTCTGAATCAGATATAAATGCTCCCTGAAGTCTTTCTGGTTTGGCTGCTCCTAATGGATAGAATAGCATATCTCCTTTTCCAAGAAGTTTTTCTGCTCCTCCCATATCAAGTATTGTTCTTGAGTCTGTCTGAGAAGATACGGCAAATGCTATTCTTGAAGGGATATTAGCTTTTATTACACCTGTGATTACGTCTACAGAAGGTCTTTGTGTTGCTATAACAAGGTGCATCCCTGCTGCTCTGGCTTTCTGAGCTAATCTACATATATAATCCTCTACTTCTTTAGCACAAGTCATCATAAGGTCAGCTAACTCGTCTATTACTATAACTATGCTAG
>UQCY01000220.1 GCA_900539645.1 uncultured Clostridium sp.
TGTCTTTTTTTCAATTCTTTTAAAAGCTTAACATCAGAATCTAATATAGATATATCTCTAATGCTAGCTGTATTTTTAGGATTAGATAATTTTAAATATCCTTCTGGAGCTGAAACTTTAATAGCATTATTAACTACATGTATTACATTATTATCTAAATCAATATTGCTCCATTGTAGTCCTAATAATTCTCCACGACGCATTCCTGTATTATATGCTATTTTTAGGAATACTTGCACAGTAAAGTCTTTTTCAAAAACTTCTAATATTTTTTCAAATTTTTCTAATGAAATAAAATCTGTATTTTTATTTTTCACGTCTACATCATCCTTTCTTTTTTTTACTTTTACATATCCAGCAGGATTAGATTTTATAAACCCACATGGATGGACTGCATACTTAAGAGATCCTGAAAGTACGGCTTTATAAACGTCGACTGTATTCACGCTAAGAAACTCTAAAGATTTATCAAGAAAATCTTGTAAAATCATAGGAGTAAGTTGTCTTAGTTCGTAGTAGCCAAGAGCTGGAATAATTCTTTTAAGATGATACTCATACGAATCAATAGAATTTTTAGCTAGATTTTTTCTGACATAATTATCCATCCAATATTTTAAAAAATCTCCGTATGACATTTTACTTTTATCTAGAGTGTTGATTCCAAATTTCAATTCATTTTCAACTTCTAGCATAATCTTCATAGCTTCTTTTTTAGTTTTAGCTCCTTTTGCTACTCTTTCAACTCTTTTACGCTTCCCATCGACAGGAGCCATTTCGATGGTGTAGTACCAACTATTACCCTTTTTTCTAACACTTCCCATTTTCTCACCTTCCTTTATATTAAAAATTAATACAAAATGTGTAAATTTCAACATTTGTATTATTAACCTTGTTGTCAATCTTGTTGAAATCTTAATGTCAATAGGGTTAGTAATACAAACGTATGTTCTTGTAAAGGTCCAAGAAAAGGCAGAATAAAAATCCTGCCTAAAATAAAAAACCACTGAAAATCTACTTGAACAGAAATTCAGTGGTTTTACTAAACCGCTTTAATTTTTCTTTTTAAATCATCTTTGTTATTAAAAGAAACTACATCAACACCTTTTCCTTTTATGAGTTTTTTTAGTGATTCGTCAGTTTCTGCATTATCAGCACCTCTTTTAATAACTATCAATAAAATATCATCACCTTTATCTTCTTCAGAAACATCTTCCCAAAGGAACATAGAAGAGTATGCATCTTTTTTATTATTTTCAATCTTTGTATATATAGCATGATCATTCCCATATATCTTATAATTGAAATTTAAAGGTGTATCACTTTTACCAAGAAGAGTCACGTTTTTTTCATAAGATAATGATAAATCTTCTATTATTGTTTCAAAAGTTTCAAAGAAAGAATCTTGAGAGCCTTTTGTATCTGTTAAATAAAAATCACCTATAGTAAGCAATCCTTGTATAAATGAATTAACTTCGAAACCGAAATTTTCTTCAGTACAATCTTTTACAAGTTCCAAATCATCAGTAATTTTCATATTGTTAATATTAAGAATAGTATTTAATTGATTATTCCTTTTGGTATTTTTTCTATTAAATTTAATACCATAATCTTCAAGCTCTTCAAGTGTGTAGCCATCATCAGATAAATGAATAGTTCCATCTTTGTTAAAATCAACGTAAAATTCCAAACAATCATTATGCCTATCTAGAAGAGGTACAGATATAGCATAACCATAATTAAGTTTTTCAGCTTTTACGTTACTATTAAAAAATTGTAGATACATTTGTATAAGTTTATCTATTTTTTCCATGCTATTACCTCCTTTTCTATAATAGGTTGGCATTAAATTCAACACTACCAATATTAACTACCGAAAAATAATTTAAAAGTTCAAATAATATAGATGCCTCAGAGTCACATTTTTCAAAATTATCAATTTCACTAAGTGGGTATGCAAAACTATCATCATATCCTTCTTTATAAATATGCATATGAGGAGCTTCTACCTCTCTCTTATCGGGATTTGTATGATTTCTTCCTGCTGTATCTATTCTACAAAGAGTTTTATTATCATCTGTGAGAATAGAAAAAGAAAGTTTATTTTGAAGACCTCTTCTTCTGCTGCCTTTATCTTTTCTACAGATAAGTCTAAGTTTTTTCTTTGTAAAAGCAGTGCGGATTTCATATTCTTCTCGACGGCTATCCTTTAAAAGATAAATATTAACAACTTTATCACAAGAACCATCTGTTACTAGATATTTTATTTCTTGTTTGATTTCATTATATTCTTTATCCGTCATTATATCAATCCAATCCTTTCACCAACATTACTTTCTGCTCAATATTTTTTATTCAATTTTCAAAGAACTGTAAAACTAGAATTTATATTTTAATAAATCTACAGGAATATTAAGAGCTGCTGCAGCTTGATTGATAGTATAGCCTTCAAGCTCTTTTAAGTCCTTGTCATCGACGAGTAGCTCAACTGCAAATTTATTAGCTTCGATTTCAAATTTGTTTTTTAGATATAATGTCTTTTTTTCTAAGAAGAAACAATTTAGGTTGCTATGCAGCACAGCGTGTCCTAATTCGTGTGCTAGTACAAATCTTCTTTGAAAGTCATCTAAACTTGTATTTAAGAAAATAAACTTATTTCTTTTTATATATTTATACAT
>UQCY01000221.1 GCA_900539645.1 uncultured Clostridium sp.
TCCTTTTATAATATACTTTGGAGCAGTTATAAACTATATAATATTCCATTCAGGGGTTAAATTATTGGGGATGGTGACAGTTTACAATCTTCAGTATACAAGTATGTTTGAATATTTGAAGAGTGTTACATATGAGGTTTCAAATTTAGCGATAATCTTCCCAATCTATGGTATAATTCAGAGCTTTTGTGAGGAATTTGCTTGGAGAGGTTATCTTCTTCCAAGAATGTGCAAGATTATGAAACCAGATAAGGCAGCTGTACTTAATGGATTTTTATGGGGAGTATGGCAGTTGCCGATAATTATGATTTTATATATGAAAGTAGCGGAGAATCCGTTAAATGGAGCAGTTATGCTTTTAATTATGAGTACATCAGTAGGAGTTATTCAGTCTTATTTACTTTATAAGACAGAGTCGCTTTGGTGTCCGGTGTTATTCAATTTATCGTTGAATATTATAAATATATATAATCCAGCTTCTATTTTTGTTAATGTTGCAGCTGGAAATTCAATAAGTCATGTTCTTCCTGGTGTTGTGGGAATGGCAGGACTTGTAATAGCAGGAATGTTATGCTATAGAGAAAGTAAAAGAGTATATGTTAATTAATTTGCTATCTTTATAAAGAGTGGATAAATCAAAATTTCCGTTTCTATGTTATATGGGAAGTATTGATTTAATCCACTCTTTTTAAGTTAGTAAACTTGTTTTGTGTAGGAGAAGTATAGATGATTGGTTTTAAGCGAATGATAAGAAAATATAATTATTATGTATGGATAGGGGAAGAGGGTATTCCTCTATTTTTTTATATATACGATTAAGTTTTAATATTAAATTTATTTTTCAAGAAAGGCTAGAATCTAAGAATATCGTTGAATCATATTGGAGTGATGAGCATACTTCAGGTGGAAAGAGAAAGTATTATCATATTACAGATGAAGGACGTGAATTTTTAAAAATAAAAAAAGAAGAATGGCAGTTTATTAAAAAAGTAATGGATCAGTTTTTAGAGGAGGTCGCACTTAGTCGAATCAGCACAAGAATATATTAATCAAGGCTTAAGCGAGGAGGAAGCTTGTAAAAAAGCTATAGAAAATTTTGACGGTGGGGAAGAAATGCAAAATGAGTTAAACAAAGTTATAAAAAAGCTTTCATCTTCATTAGATAGATATAATAATTTTAGCAAAAAAATACGATATGACAGAGGTCGATGAGTATAAAGACGAATTAGAAAAATTATTGAATGAGGAAAAATATAGTCCAATCAAAGCATTTAGATTATACGTTGTCGATATGGAAGATGGAAATACAAGTACAAGCTCTAAGGGATTAAATTCAGATACAGTTTATGAAAAAGAGTTAAAGGTTGAAGACGAAAGAGCAAATACATCATACTTAGGATACAACGGAAAAGATTTCTTAGACAAAAATGGAAACATAGTAAATCCAGATATATTCTCTGAGTACTTCTTCTACAATGAATCAAATATTTTATCTAAAGTATTGGTAGTAGTTGGAGCTGTGTTATTAATTGGATACTTTATAATTAGAAGCAAAGAAAAATAAATAATCATACATGAAAAAAGGGACTTTTTAGTCCCTTTTTCTATATGTATCGTTTAAACTAGATTAAATCTATCTTTTTATAGATGCCGCGATTCTATGATAAGTATGTCTTACCCCTCTTATTACTTTACCGTATTCAAGTATATTTTCTGGAAGAGCCATTCCCATATATCCTGAATCTCCTAAGTGGTGTAGATCTGTTCCAGCCATTTTACACATAAGTGCGATTTCTCTAATAGTTGAAACATCTGCACCTTCCTGAGAAGTACCTATTGAAGTAAGAGTTAATTTTCCTAGCTCGTGAGCATAAGAAACAAGTCCTCTTATATATTCCATAGTTATTCCAGGAACTGTACCTGGTGCAGGCATTAGTATTATATCTGCTCCTGCTTCAGCAAATTCCCTAACATCTTCTTTAGTTATTATTTTTTCGCCAGCTTCACCAAGTATACCAGCTGCGTGCATTTTACCAGCTATTAAAACAACGCTATCTCCAAGTTCTTTTCTGTAAAGTTTTAGAGTATCTGTTATAGCTTTGTTTGTAACACCTATTCCAGGGTTACCAGTAAGTACTATGAAGTCAGCGCCCATTTCAACTGCTTTTTTAGCGTTTTCTAAAGTACCTGCACGTCCTGAAGATAATCCACCCCATTCATCAGTTTCAACAGTACTAGCAACACCTTCTTCAAGTGGTTCAAGGTTTAAACCAACTGGTCTACCTGTAAGTTCTTTGATTTTTCTTATGTAATCTTTTGGTTTAACATCAGTAGGAAGTCCATGCATAACAGGGTTGTTTACGTCGAATATGTTTAGAAGTATTATATCCGCTCCCATTGATGCAGCAAATTCTGCGTTTGTTATGTCGCCAAGCATCTGAGGAACAGCACCAATAGTTTCGCAAACTACTATTCTTCCTTCACTAGCTGCTATTGATTCGATAAGTTCTGATTTTGTCATTTTTTCAAAATCAGATGCGTTACAGTTTAAAAATCTTTTCATTTTGTTTTTTCCTTTCTTTTAATCTTTTTTAATTTTTGTGTGTGTAAAAATAAATAGCTACTAAAAACTTCTAAACTTTCCACAAAAAAGAGAATAAGATTTGTTTCTAT
>UQCY01000222.1 GCA_900539645.1 uncultured Clostridium sp.
TTGAAAATCAAATAAGGGAAAGAGAATTAGAAGAAAGA
Organism: uncultured Clostridium sp.; assembly: GCA_900539645.1. Classification (GTDB taxonomy): domain Bacteria; phylum Bacillota; class Clostridia; order Peptostreptococcales; family Peptostreptococcaceae; genus Peptacetobacter. Next base: position 39 of record UQCY01000222.1, read on the forward strand.
AATCCAAAGGTAGTGGTTATAGGTGGAGGAACAGGACAGTCTGTATTTTTAAGAGGTCTTAAGTATTACACTAACAATATAACTGCGGTAGTTACTGTAGCAGATGATGGAGGAGGATCTGGGGTTTTAAGAGAAGACCTTGGGATGCTTCCACCGGGAGATATAAGAAACTGCCTTTTAGCTCTTGCAAATATAGAGCCTACTATGAACGAGGTAATGCAGTATAGATTTGAAGAGGGCGGATTAAAAGGACAGAGCTTTGGTAACTTATTCTTGGCTGCGATGACTGGACTTTATGGAAATTTTGAAACAGCTGTATCTAAACTGGGAGAGATCTTTGCTATAACTGGGAAGGTATATCCAGTTACCTTAGAGGATGTAAACCTAGTGGCAGAGCTTGAAAATGGAAAGGTAGTAGAAGGAGAATCTGCTATTCCTAAGGTTTGTAAAAGTGATAAGACTAATATAAAAAGACTCAGACTTGACCATCCAAATATAAAACCTCTAAAAGAGGTAATATATGCTATAAACAATGCCGATATAATAGTTATGGGTCCTGGAAGTCTTTACACTAGTGTAATACCAAACCTTTTAGTAGATGGAGTAGTTGATGCTATAAAAAATTCTGATGCACCTAAAGTATACGTAGGAAATGTTATGACGCAGCCTGGCGAAACAGAAAATTATAATTTGTTCGACCATGCAAATGCTATAATAGAACATGCAGGAGAGAATATTTTAGATTATGTAATCGCAAATAAGGAAATACTGCAAGAGGACGTTTTTATGCGTTATAATAAAGATGGGGCAGAACAAGTCCTTTTAGATAACCATCAGAAAAAAAGCTTTGATAAGCTAGGAATAAAAGTAATTGAAGCAGATCTTATTGAAATAAAAAATAATTACATAAGACACGATGCAAAAGGTGTTTCTAAGGTAATTATGCAGATAGTTTCTGAAGAGAGAAATATGTAACAGTTTAAGGAGTGAATAGAATGAGAGAAGAGGTAAGTGCCGGCGGTGTTGTACTGTTTGGAAATGCTGTTCTTCTACTTAGAAAATTTAATGGAGATTGGGTACTCCCAAAAGGGAAAGTTGAAAAAGGGGAGAGCCATGAACAAGCGGCATTAAGAGAAGTAGGAGAAGAAACGGGAGTAAAGGCGGATATAGATAAATATCTTGGAGAAATACACTATACTTTCAAAGAAAATTGGGACGAAAACAAAACAGTTCATAAGACTGTATTTTGGTATTTAATGACTGCTAGAAGTATGGATACAATTCCTCAGAAGGAAGAAGGATTTGTAGATGCTAAGTTTGTGCATATAGACAGAGTTGTTGAAATGGCTAGATACGACGATGAAAAAGAAATCATAAAAGTAGCTCTAGTAGAAATTAAGAAAAAATTAAATAAATAGTAAATGAAAAAATAAAGGCAGTAGGTGGTAGATAGAAATGTCATTTTCAGCGGAAACTAAAAACGAACTAACGAGAATAGATTCTGATAATCAGGCTGTAAATTTAGCTGAGCTTGCGGGCATAGTTAGACTTTCTGGAAGTATACAGATAGCTGGGTTTAAAAAGATGAATCTAAAGATAATAACAGAGCTCAACTCGATAGCAAGAAAAGTGTTCAAGCTTTTAAAACATGATTTTAATATCAACACTACTATCGCTGTAAATAAAAACCAGATGCTTAAAAGAAACAACAGCTATGTTTTAACTGTTAAAAGCGATATGGGAGCAGAAAAACTTTTAAAAGAGCTAGGTGTTTTAGAAAAAGGAGACGGTTTTTTCCCTAAAAATGATATTGCGGAGGAGCTAATTGCGACGGAAGAACAAAAGAGAGCGTTTATAAGAGGTGCTTTTCTTGGTGGTGGCTCAATTAGCGATCCTGAAAAAAATTATCATCTTGAATTTGTAACTAACAATATGGAGTTTGCAGAGTCTCTTAGAGATTTGATAAACAGCTTCGATTTTAATAGCAAAATTGTGGCTAGAAAGAATAATTATGTTGTTTATATAAAAGAAAGTGAGCAGATATCTGATTTACTTAGTTTGATAGGTGCTCACAGTGCTCTTTTAAAACTTCAGAACGTAAAAATAGTAAAAGAGATGAGAAATAACGTAAACAGAATAGTGAATTGTGAAACAGCCAATCTAACAAAGGCTGTTAATGCAGCGGTGAAACAGGTTGAAAATATTAGAATAATAGAAGAAACAATAGGTATAAAAAAATTGCCTGAAAATCTACAGCAGATAGCACTTCTAAGAGTAGAAAATGAGGAGCTTACGTTAAAAGAACTTGGAGAAATGCTAAATCCTCCTGTTGGAAAATCTGGTGTAAACTACAGATTAAAGAGAATACAGGAAATAGCAGATAATCTAAGAGAAAAATACAATATAGAATAAAAATAGGAGACTTTTCTATAAATTGAGAAGTCTCTTTTTTAAATAAAATTTGCAACAAAATAGAAAAAATAAATTATAATAGAAATATAATACAAAATAGGAGCAACTATATAGTTGTTAAAAATATAGTCAAAAATATACATATTTAGACAAATATATTTTTACAAAAAAGCTCCCTACATTCATAACGAGTGTAGAGAGGCGAGAAATCGCCCAAAACT
>UQCY01000223.1 GCA_900539645.1 uncultured Clostridium sp.
CAATCTCTTGGGAATAATTTTACAGTTTCTTCAGTTGATTTATTAGTTCCTAGTAATCCGTAGTTTTCATTGAATCCACTTCCGTTTACTGATTTAGTTAATATGTCATCAAGACCTATTACAACTTCAGCTCCTGCTTCTTTAAGTATTCTCTTAGTTCTTTTTCTTGTGTGTATATCACAAGTTAAAACATTTTTAGTGTAGTTTAATATAACTTTTGGGTTGTTAGCGAATATAACTTCTACTTCAGCCCCAGCTTCTCTTATTAATGAAGCATAGTAATCTACATAGTCAACACCTGTGAATGTGTGTTTATTTTCTCCAAATAATTCTCTATATTTTTCAAGAGTAAGTACATCTGAGTATGGGTTAACACCTTTTTCATCAAGAAGCTCTATATCAACTAAATGATTTCCAACTTCATCAGATGGGTAGCTTAGCATAAGAACTACTTTTTTAGCTCCTCTAGCTATACCTTTTAAGCATATAGCGAATCTATTTCTACTTAATATAGGGAATATAACACCTATTGTTTCTCCACCTAACTGAGCTTTTACATCTTCAGCTATATCATCTATTTTTGCATAGTTGCCCTGTGCTCTAGCTACTATTGCTTCTGTAACAGCTACAACGTCTTTATCTCTCATTTCATAATTTTCGCTTTTAGCTGCATCTAATACAGATTCTACTACTATTGTTGCTAGATCGTCTCCTTCTCTTATGATTGGAGCTCTTACTCCTCTAGAAATTGTTCCTACTTTTCTCTCCATATTGGTATCACCTTTCTTTATATAAATTAATTGGTTTTAACAAATTTATCGTAAAATTTTATATCTATTAATAAACAATCCTTAACTAGTATATAAAAAAATTAGGTTAATGGCAAATATTTTTTGTTTTTTACTTAAATTCTTCGCGATTTTTTCTAATTTCGTCTAAAATAGTGACTATATGCTCTTCAACTTCAGATAAAAGTTCGTCAGCATACTCAGCAGTACCAACTTTTATTTCTTCAGAAACAGCTTTTGCATTGCTGATTATTTTCTGTGCTTTTTCTTCTGCTTCTAAAACAGGTTTGCTGCTATTTATATAATCGTTTACAGCATCTTCTGTATCTAGTCTTATTTCTTCAGCCTCAGCCTTAGCATCTTCTATTATTTCTACTGCTTTCTTTTCAGCATCGTCTAACATTTCCTGAGCTTCAGCTATTGCTCTGTTCATTATATCTTTACTTTCTTCGGCTACACTCTTAGCCTGTTCAAGTTCTCTTGGAAGAGCTCTTTTTATATCGCTTATTATATCTAGTGCATCCTGTCTTTCTATACTACACTTGTGAGAATTAAACGGTACTGAAGAAGCCTCCTGAATAAGAAACTCTAATTCTTTTATAAGGTCTATTATGTGTGAATCTTCTATATGCATACTATATCTCCTTTTTATTCATCTTAATTTTTAATTCTTTTAGCACCTGCTCTGGAACCAAATTTTGTATATCTGCTCCAAAAGATAGTACCTCTTTTATAAGTGAAGAGCTTATGAAAGAAAATTTAGTATTGCTTGGAAGGAAAATAGTCTCTATAGATGAATCTAGTTCTCTATTCATATGAGCCATCTGTAATTCGTAGTCTACATCTGCAGCACTTCTTATTCCTCTGACTAATGCATCTATTCCATTCTGCTCGCAATATTTTACAAGTAACCCATCAAACGAGATTACTTTTACATTGTCTAAGTCAGATGTACAGTCCTCTATTAATTTTATTCTCTCTTCTAAAGTAAATAATGCTTTTTTATTAGGATTTATTAATATCCCTACTTGAAGCTCTCCAAAAAGTTTTGACGCCCTTCTTATAATATCTAAATGACCATTTGTAATAGGGTCAAAACTACCAGCAAAAATAGCTTTTTTCACATTACATTTATTCATCGCTATCCTCCACACTTAGCTTATAAAAACTAAGTACTGTTATTCCATATTTTTTTTCCTTTACCTTGACTATATTTCCTATCTCGTCTGGTAGCTCATCTTTTTTATCATGCTCTACCACAATCACTCCATCCTCAGAAAGTATCTGGTTCTTATCTATTCTTTCTATACAGTCTACAAAAAGTCCTTCATAATATGGCGGATCTAGCATAATTATATCAAATTCTTGTTTTTTAATACCCATATCAGATATAACATTTTTATAATCCTTATTTATTACTGTACTTTCCTGCTCAACTCTAGCCTTTTTTATATTAGACTGAATTATCTTTATACTTTCCTTACTCAAATCTGAAAATACGCAATGTTCAGCCCCTCTAGATAGACATTCTATCCCAAGCGAACCCGATCCTGCAAAAAGGTCTAAAACATTTGCATCCATCACGTATGAATTTATTATATTAAAAAGTGATTCTTTTACTCTATCAGTTGTAGGTCTTACACTCTGATCCTTAGGTGGATTAAGTTTCAATCCCCTAGCTTTTCCAGAAATAACTCTCACGTTTTTCTCCTTTCAATTCAAATTATCATATCTATTATTATATCATATAGTAACTACTATTGTATTGATATAAATTAATTCATAGTTATATCTTTTTCTATT
>UQCY01000224.1 GCA_900539645.1 uncultured Clostridium sp.
ATATAGATAATTTATTTACAAATTGACTAGAATGTTATTTAATTAAATCGTATTGGTATATAAATTATTATTTTTGAGAAAAAAATATGTTTGATATTATACCCTAAGGGGGTATAATAAGATTATGAATTACTTCAGAAAGGGGAGGGATAGTATGAGCATAAGAGAAATTACATTTAGAATAGATGGAATGCATTGTGCAGCATGTGCAATGGGAGCTGAAAAAGCAATAAAAAAATTAGATGGAGTAGAAGAAGCTAGTGTAAACATAGCAACAGAAAAAGCATTTGTAAAATATGATACGGATAAAGTTGGAATAGAAGATTTTGCAAATGCAGTAAAATCAAAGGGATTTACTCCAATAATAGATAAAAAAGAATTAGAAAAGGTAGAAGAAGTTGGAGAAATTTCAAATTTAAAAGAGATTACATTTAGAATAGACGGAATGCATTGTGCAGCGTGTGCAATGGGTTCTGAAAAAGCTCTAAAAAAATTAGATGGAGTAGAAGAAGCTAGTGTAAATATAGCCACAGAAAAGGCATTTGTAAAGTATAATCCAAAGTTAGTAGGGATAGAGGATTTTGCAAATGCGGTTAAATCAAAAGGATTTACTCCAATAATAGATAAGGCAGAAATAGAAGAAGTTAAAGCTTCAACTGACACAGAAACTGACACAGAGGAAGAAATAGAAAGCAGTGGATTTGTAGCGCAGACAGATGAAGAGAGAAGACTTAGCAAAGAAAAAGAAATTCACGATATGTTTGTAAAATTTGTGATTACAATGTGTCTAGCCATACCACTATTTTATGTTGCAATGGGACCTATGATACCGTCACCACTTGGACCATGGCCACTACCAGACATAATAAGTCCTGATACGCATTTATTAAACTATGCATTAATCCAGATAGTTTTAGTTGTTCCAATAATGATAATTGGAAAACACTTCTACATAAACGGAACTAAAGCAATACTTTCAGGATCACCTAATATGGATACCCTTGTTGCACTAGGTACAGCAGCTTCATTTGTGTATAGTTTATACACTACTTTTCAGATAGCAAATGGTACAGTAGGTCATGCACATCACCACCAGCTATACTTTGAAAGTGCAGGTATAATAATCGCACTTGTATCTCTAGGTAAATACTTTGAAACTAAGTCAAAGGGTAAGACTTCAGAGGCTATAAAAAAATTAATCGGACTTCAGCCAAATACTGCGATAATAGAAACAGAGGACGGAGAAAAGGAAGTTCACATAGATACTATTAAAAAAGGCGATATAGTAATTGTAAAACCTGGTGAAAAAATACCTTCTGATGGTACTGTAGTTTATGGAACAACTTATGTCGACGAGTCTATGATAACTGGAGAAAGTGTGCCAGTTGCAAAGAAAGAAGGAGATTATGTAACAGGAGCTTCTTTAAATAAGAATGGATTTGTTAAGATAAGAATTGAAAAAACTGGAGAAAATACTGTACTTTCTCAGATAATAAGATTAGTTGAGGATGCACAGTCAAGAAAAGCTCCAATAGCTAAGTTAGCAGATACTGTAGCAGGGTATTTTGTACCTGCAGTTATGACAGTTGCTATAGTATCAGCTCTTTTATGGTACTTTGTTGGTGGAAAAGATTTAGTGTTCTGCTTGACAATATTTGTATCAGTTCTTGTTATAGCTTGTCCTTGTGCATTAGGTCTTGCAACACCTACAGCAATAATGGCAGGTACAGGAAAAGGTGCTGAAAATGGAATCCTTATAAAAGGTGGAGATTCTTTAGAATCAGCGTATAAAGTAGATACTGTAGTATTTGACAAGACTGGAACTATAACAGAAGGTAAACCTGAGGTGACAGATTTAATACTTTTAAATGGAGCAGATTTAGAAAGCGATGATATTTTATCTTTAGTTGCATCTGCAGAGAAGGTTTCTGAACATCCTCTAGGAGAAGCTATTGTAAGACATGCAGAAGAAAAAAAATTAAAAATATTTGAAACTAAAGATTTTGAAAATATACCAGGAAAAGGTATAAAAGCTATGATAAATGGAAATAATGTTGCAATAGGTAATAAGAAATTAATTGCTAGTGAAGGATTAGAATTAAAAGACGCTGAAGAAAAAGCAGCTACTTTATCAGCTCAGGGTAAAACACCTATGTATATAGCTATAAACGGTAAATTACAGGCGGTTATAGGTGTTGCCGATGTTGTTAAGGAAACAAGTAGAGAGGCTATAGAAAAACTTCACGAGATGAACATTAAAACTGTTATGTTAACTGGGGATAATGCAAAAACTGCAGAAGCTATAGCTAAAAATGTTGGAATAGATACAGTTGTTTCTGATGTTCTTCCTGAAGAAAAGGCTAAGGTTATAGAAAATCTTCAGAAAGAAGGAAAATTTGTCGCTATGGTTGGAGATGGTATAAATGATGCTCCAGCACTTGCAAAGGCAGATATAGGTATAGCGATAGGAAATGGTACTGATATAGCTATTGAGTCAGCAGATATCGTGCTTATGAGAAATAGTATTTTAGATGTTCCTAAAGCTATTAAGTTGAGTAGAGAAACTATAAAGAATATTAAACAGAATT
>UQCY01000225.1 GCA_900539645.1 uncultured Clostridium sp.
TATTCTCTTGCTCTTTCGACGCAATTCTTTATTCTTCCACAGTTTTATTGTACTACATTTTTTATGGTCATGCAATAGTTTTTCAAAACAAAAGTTACATTTTCTTAACTTTTTCTTTCTTGACTTTTCTATTTCATTCGCATATCAAATGTGATAATTCGTATTATACGTTAAATATTACAACATGTAAACCCCTTTTACCAAATTTATAGACTTTTTTTGTTTTTTAATGTATAATTACGTATAGGAAATTTAGATATTTTCTAACATCTCTTTTTCCTGTTTCTTCCACAAAAAAAGCAGGTACGGGTTTACCCGTATCTGTTTTTTTGCGCATTTTCCCCGTTTCCAACGGCGAAAATGACTTTTTCTCGCCCGCTCGAAAAAGAACCTAAGGCTTGCGGCTTAGGTTTTTTATTTTTTCTTAACACTTCTTTTATATAAATTTTCTTTTTCGTTACCACTTTGTAACTTTTCAGCATTTTTTGTTACCATTTTGTAATCTTTTTGTAACTCTATCTCATTTTCGTCCCCGATTTTACATTTTTTTAAAAATTCTTGTCATATTTACTTACAATTCATCTAAGTTTGATATACGTTATAGCCTATCGGTTATTTTGTTAACTTATTCGTACCTTTAATTATCGCATATTGTTACTATATCATTTAACTTTTATTACAACTTCATGTAAAAAATTCCACTTTTACACTTTAGATTATTATTTTACATCCAATTCTAAACAATTTAATACGTTATTTACATACTTAATTCCAACTAAAATCATAAATAGCTTTCTAATTATTCCAATTTAACCTACTAAATCTAATTCTATTTAATTGTATATAAAAAGCTCCATTTACACATATTAAACTATTGCAAATTGGAGCTTTTTCATTTCTTATATATTAAATTTTTCTTTCATAAACATTTTATACGAATATTTACCTATATCCATAGGCTTTTTCATATTATACTCTTCTATTACTTTAGTGAAGTATTCTTTTATAATTTTTTTATCTATTATTTTATCAGATTTTTCTTTTTCGTCTAATTCTCCTCTAGTTATTCTCCATGGATCTTCATCATGAGTAAATGATTCTAGCATTGTTCCACTATAGCATCCAAAGTTTTCACATATGCTATCTAATATTTCTATTTCCTCATTGTTAAATAATTCTGAGTTTATTTCATCTCTAATTTCTATTGTATGATATTTGTATTCTTTAAACTGATTATATATTTCTCTGTATACAGGTCCATGTACCCAAGCTTCACAATCATTTTCAAAGAATTCTGTTTTGTAAAAAGACATATAAAATCCCTGTACATAATAAAGCATTTTCTGTAATGCTAGTGGTGTTACCTCTGTGCATTTGTTTATTATATATTCAGCAGCTATTATTGTTTTGTTTCTTTTATTTGATTTTAGCACTTTTAACGCTGCTTCTTTACTTTTTTGATATTCCTTTTGTTTTATAAGCTCTTTATTATCCTCTAGTATATCAAGATATCTAGTTGGATTTTCTTTTAGCTCTTTTAAAATATCAGAATACCTTTTTGATGGCGTTTTACCATCGTAAAATCTACTAAATGTATTATCACCCCATCCTAATATTTTAGATAGTTTCTTTTTGCTTATATTATACATCTCTGGTATTTCTCTTATTTCCTCAACACTTAGTATACCTTCCTCTTTTCTATACTCATCATATAGCTTCTTCATATTTCTATCGTCAATTTCTCCAACATACACCTCTTCACCACATATTGGACAAGTAGTTACTTCTGCTATATATGTATACTCTTTGCCTTTTAACTCCTCTGTTACTTCTTTCTCTTCAATATTGTACTCTACAAACTCTCGACACTCTGTGCAAAATATCTTTTTCATAACTTTCTATCCCCCAATCTATTATATATATGCAGTCTACAAAGACGATTTACACTTTATAGGCTTTTTTGCTTCATGCAAAGAAATCACTATAACATAATCTGTTTTCTCTTTTATTTCTACAATATCAAATTTTATATAAAGTTGCACTTTATTTACTTTTTCTTCACTACCTTCTATGTTAATAGTAGGTGCAAAGATATGTAACCTTTCATGCTCATAACCCTTTTTATAATTATTAACAGTTTCATAATAATCATCTTCTGTTATTCCTAATAGTATTGTTTTTAGTTCTTTATCTCCTAGTTCATACTTGCGTTTGAAGTTATAATTATCTTTTCTGTTTTTATTGTTCTCTATCTGATAATTATCTTTTGATATACTGTATTTTATCTTATCCAGAATTTCTTTTGGATTTTCCAAAACCATAAATCTTCCTCCTTTTGTATTATATCACTTCTTTTTCATTTTCGCACCTTTTTTGTATTATTGGTGCGTTTTTTGTATATAATATAATTTCAACTATAAATTTAAGACTATTCAATCTTTATATCTATACTTGCCAAAAGATTTATATAATAATCATTATATATACATAAAAAAGCTACTCCATACATATTTTTATGTATATAATAGCTTTTT
>UQCY01000226.1 GCA_900539645.1 uncultured Clostridium sp.
ATAGTATCTTTTTCAGATGGGTTCATCTTTCCATGAAGTAGCCCAACTCTTAAATCCGGGAAGAAATCTCTTTTTATTTCTTCAGCAGTTTCTGTAGCAGAAGTTATATCTAAAGTTTCACTTTCCTCCACAAGTGGACAGACTATATAAACCTGTCGTCCCTTGTCTACCTCTCTTCGCACAAGTGAGTTGTACACCTTACCTCTTTTTTTCTTTTCGACAGCTATTGTTTCTATAGGCTGTCTTCCTGGTGGAAGCTCGTCTATTATAGAAATATCCAAATCTCCATAAAGTATTAGCGCAAGAGTTCTCGGAATTGGAGTGGCTGTCATAACAAGTATATCTGGACTTTCACCCTTAGAAGATAATTTTCCTCTCTGTCTAACCCCAAAACGATGCTGCTCATCTGTTATAACAAGTCCAATATTTTTAAACTCAACATTATCTTCAATAAGTGCGTGAGTCCCTATAAGAATATCTATCTCTCCATCTTTAGCCCTCTGTAATATACCTTCCTTTTGTTTTTTAGTAACACTTCCTGTTAATAGCTCTACATTTATTCCAATATCTTCAAATGTTTCTGTAAACGACTCATAATGCTGCTGTGCAAGTATCTCAGTTGGAGCCATAAGCGCACCTTGATATCCATTAAACACACACTCAGCAAGTGCTAGAAGTGCGACAACCGTCTTACCACTTCCGACATCTCCCTGTACAAGTCTATTCATAACTTTTTCTGAGCACATATCGTCAATTATTTCATTTAAAGCTCTATTCTGCGCTCTTGTAAGGCTAAATGGCAATGACTTAAGCACCTCATCTAATCTCTGATTTCTTTTGAATAATATACCTTTTTCATCGCTACTTCCACCCTTGTACATAAACAGTCCAAGCTGTAGTACCAATAATTCTTCAAAAATTAATCTGTATAGAGCAATTTTTAAAGACTCTTTATCTTTTGGAAAATGAATATTTTTAATTGCATATTCTATTCCACACAATCTATATTTCTTTAAAATATATTCCGGCATATATTCTGGTATTTTTATATCCTTACTTTCAAATACCATCCTAACCGTATTCATAATATCTTTATTTGTAACACCATAGCTAAGTGGATAAACTGGCACTAACTTTCCTATATTTTTAGGTGATGCGGATAAGTATTCTAGTTCACACGAATTAAGCTCTACAAATCTACCATTTTTCTTTACCTTTCCAAATGCTAGTATACTATCTCCTACTCTAAAAGTATTTTTTATATACTCCCTATTGAAAAAAGTAAGCTTTGCAAATCCTGTATCGTCTTTTACATCTATTCTAGTTATAGTCATCCCTTTTTTAGGTGTATAGCTCTCTATATTTGTTATCAGCGCCTTTACAGTCACTTTTTCTTCATCTTCAAGCTGAGCAATTTTTTTGATTATACTTCTATCTTCAAACTGTCTTGGAAAATAATAAAGTAGATCTTTTATCGTATAAATTCCAAGTTTATTCAATTTTTCTGCTTTTTTAGGACCTATTCCCTTAACATACTGTATGCTCTCATTTATTACTCCGAACAAATTTATCACCTGCCTAAATTTTTATTCTTCTTAGAGCAAAATAAATCAAAAAAAATCCTGTACAACATATATCTCAGTCATACAGGATTGATTTACTTATTTTTATTCAACTGATATTAGGTAGTAGTAAAGAGGCTGTCCACCGTAGTAAAGTTCTACATCTATGTCCTCGAATTTTTCTTCTAATTCTCCTCTTAACTCCTCAGCCTGTTCTTCTGTAACATCTTCACCGTAGAATAATGTTATTATAGCTGAATCTTCATCAACTAATTTTTCTACTAGTTTCTTTGCTACTTCATCAACTTCGTCACCAGCTGCAATCATTTCTTTTTCAGCAATACCGATTATATTACCTTCTCTTATTTCTATTCCATTCATTACAGTATCTCTAACTGCAAAAGTAACCTGTCCTGATTTTACATAGCTTAATGCTTCTACCATGTTAGCTTCATTTTCTTCAGCTGTAGCTTCTGGATTAAATCCTACAAGTGCACTTACAGCCTGTGGAATATTTTTAGTAGGTATTACTATTATATTTTTATCGCTAAGTTCTTTAGCCTGGTTAGCTGCCATTATTATATTGCTGTTATTTGGTAATATGAATATATTTTTAGCATGTATTTTATCTATTGCTTTCATGAAATCTTCAGTACTTGGGTTCATAGTCTGCCCACCTTCGATTACATGGTCAACACCAAAATCTTTAAATATGCTAGCTAATCCATCACCCATAGAAGTAGATATGAATGCAAATTCTTTTTCTTCTACTGGTTCTTCGTATTCAGCGTTTTCTGCAACACCTTCAAGTATATTTTCATGCTGCATTCTCATATTTTCTATTTTTATTGTTAATAACTGTCCGTATTTTAATGCTTCCTGAAGTACGTTACCTGGTTCGTTAGTATGAACGTGTACTTTTATAACACCTTCATCTCCAACTACTGCTAAACTATCTC
>UQCY01000227.1 GCA_900539645.1 uncultured Clostridium sp.
TGCTATTATTTATTTAATTTAATTAATATATTAAAGTTAAAAATTTTTTCTTTAAATTTCTTGTCTTTAAAATAACATTTTAACTTATTAAAAACAATAGCTTTGTCCTGAATGGTATGAAAATTTACCTGAATGGTAAAATTCTACTTCCACAATATATTTTCCAAATGCTTTTTATTAAATTCACAGTATTTTTCAAATGCTTTTTCATTTTCATATAGTAACTGATTTTTCGCTGGGCAAGTATTACAAAAAGCATTTACTGAACAATCTCTGCATCGAGTTTGATTTTTTAAATCTAAGTTTTCAAAGTTTTTAAATCCTTCAAAATCCTTTTTATATAGTTTTTCCTCTGTTTCTAAGTCCATATCTAATATATTAAATGTCTTAAATTTATCATCTGTTATATTTGGACAAGAATACACATATCCGTCATCTGCTATAAATATACTATTTCTTCCAGCATTACAATGTCCTGTGTTTATATTGTCGTAGCTATTTTCATCTAAAGTATATAAATCTTGAGGAGTGTAGAATACCTCATCATTTTCAACATACTTTTCACATCCACTAAATCCTCTTCCAAATTTACAGAAGTATCTTATTCTCGCTTTTGTACCTATTTTTTCATTTAATTCTTCAAACTTTTGTTTATATCCTTCGTTGTATTTTCCCATTACCATAGATATACTTATCTTATCGCAACCATTATCTTTAAGATATCCAATAGCCTTCATAACCTTGTTGAATACACCTTTTCCCCTTATTTCTGAACAAGTTTCTTCGTCATATCCATCAAGGCTAATCTCTACTGCGTAAAAATTATCACTTATAAATTTAGCCATTTTTTCATCTATTAGCGTAGCATTTGTGCTTAGTATGAGCTTTTCGTCGTATTTTGATTTTATATATTCTATAAACTCAACAAAGTCTTTTCTTACAAGTGGCTCTCCCCCTGATATTGTAAGATTGATTGGGTTTAATTTTAATACATTGTCTACAACTTTTTTTAGTTCTTCCAAATTCATTCTTTCTTCCCGATTTATGTTTGATTCTTTGCAACAATAGCAACAATTTAGGTTACATTTATTAGTTATCGCTATTGAAACTTTTGGAACCATTCCATAATATATTTCTTCATTTGGATTATCTGTTACTAGATCTAAATCTTCTAATGATTTTATTATTTTTCTAAAGTAGTCTTTGTCATCTTCACTAAATAAATCAATCATTTTTTCAAGAGCCAGTTGTTTTTCAACTGACTCTTCTATCACTTCATAACATACAAGAGGAATTTTTATCCATTTTCCACTATATTGGTTGGATATTATAACAGCGTTGTCTTTTTTCATTATATTTGCTTTTTTATTATAAAAATAACCACTCATCACACTTCCTCCTCTAGTCTATATCTCTCATACCATCTGATATTTCTTTATTCTTGAAATCTCTGTTTGCTAATTTTACTGCTATTATACAAGTCGCTAGTGTAACAACTGCAAATATTATCGCCTGTGGATATGGGAATGTAAAGTCCATAAAATGCTCTATACCAAAATCTGTATAAGCATTATTGTTCCACTCAACATATTTTACAAGTTTGTATGTTGCCAATGCTATTCCAGATATTATACTTAATACTGCGTATGTTACAGCTTCATACATATTCATACTATTCATATCCTTAGCAGACATTCCCAATGCTCTCATTGTAAATATTTCTTTTCTTCTTTCCATAATATTAGATTTAACTGTACAGAATATACTTATTGCTGCAATCATAAGTACTAAAGTTATGTTTATAATACTTTCTCTGTATATTTGCGACATTGCTTCCTTTTGTTGATTATAAAATCCTTGTTTTATACTTAATGCAGCAGGTATATTATCCCTTACATATTTTTCTACTTTTCTATTTTCTTCTACATTATTTATATCCTTATAATCTACAATTAGATTATTATATGCTTTAAATCCTAATAATTCTTTCATATTATCATCAGATGTTATTATCTCTAATCCTGAAGGTTGAAGAGCATCTCCATAAGACTGCCAATCATCTTTAAGAATAGCTCCTACTCTAACTTTTATATTTCTTTTTTCTATCTTATCTCCATTATGGTATTTTACACCAAGAGTAATTATATCTCCTACTTTTAGATTTTTATATATTTTATGATATGTATCTGTTGTCGTAGGATCATAAAAGCTATTAAATACAGCTACATTTATGTAACCATTTGTTTTTTGTTCTATATCTTTTGTAGTCTTATTATCTAACATATATGGCGCTACGACTTTCTTTATATCATCATTTTCAAAAAATCTAAGATGATTTTCATATTCAACTTTTTCACTGCCATCTATTCCAAAGTATTTTATATAGTAGTCATTTATTTTATTTTTATCTTCAATAAAGGTTGCATCTCCATTA
>UQCY01000228.1 GCA_900539645.1 uncultured Clostridium sp.
AACCCTGATACAGACTTAATAATGAACTGTAAAAAAATAGAAATGCAGGGTGTTAAAACTGTTATAGTAACAGATGAATATGCTGGTAGAGATGGTGCTTCTCAGTCATTAGCAGATGCAGACGTTAGAGCAAATGCTGTTGTAACTGGAGGAAATGCTAACCAGGTTATAAACTTACCTAAACTTGATAGAGTTATAGGACATATAGAAGCAGTTGATGTAATAGCAGGTGGAGCTGCTGGAGCATTAAGACCAGACGGAACTATAGAAGTAGAAATACAGGCTATAACTGGTGCTACTAACGAAACTGGTTTCGGATATTTAACTGCAAAAGGATATTAATCAATATCTAAATTTAAAATCAACTTTACAGTATAGACTGTAAAATAATAATAAAAATATAAAAAATAATAAAGAAAAATTTAATTAGGAGGACTATTATGAGCGTACTTGAAAATAAAAAGGTCATGATAATAGGCGACCGTGATGGTGTGCCAGGACCTGCAATAGAAGAATGTGTTAAAACAGTTGACAGCGCAGAAGTTATATTCTCAGCAACAGAATGTTTCGTCTGAACAGCTGCTGGGGCTATGGACTTAGAAAATCAGAAGAGAGTTAAAGATGCTGCCGATAAATTCGGAGCTGAAAATCTTGTGATATTACTAGGTGCCGCTGAAGCCGAAGCTGCAGGTCTTGCAGCAGAAACAGTTACAGCAGGAGACCCTACTTTTGCTGGACCTTTAGCAGGTGTTGAATTAGGATTAGCAGTATACCACGTTGTTGAAGAAGAAGTTAAAGAATTATTCGACGAAGAAGTTTACGAAGAACAGGTTGGAATGATGGAAATGGTTCTTGATGTAGACGAAATAGCTGACGAAATGAAAGAAATAAGAGACGAATATTGTAAATACAATTAATTCTAGGAGGACGATGAAATGGCAATAAAAGCAGTTCATTATGTAAACCAGTTCTTCGCCGGAATAGGTGGAGAAGAAAAAGCCGATACTAAGCCACACGTGGCAGAAACTTTACCTCCTATAAGCGTACAGCTTAATAGTAAATTAGGTGAAGATATAGAAATAGTTGCTACAGTTGTTTGTGGTGACAGTTACTTCGGTGAAAATATGGATGAAGCAAGTGCAGAAGTACTTGAATTAATAAAAGGTTTTGAACCAGACTTATTCATAGCTGGTCCTGCATTCAATGCTGGTAGATACGGTGTTGCAGCAGGTACTATAACAAAAGTTGTTAAAGAAGCTTTAAATATACCTTGTTTAACAGGTATGTATGTAGAAAACCCAGGTGCAGATATGTTCAAGAAAGATCTATATATAATAGAAACTTCTGACTCTGCAGCAGGAATGAGAAAAGCACTTCCTAAAATGGCTAAATTAGCTAAAAAATTAGCTAACGGAGAAGAAATAGGATCTCCAGCTGAAGAAGGATACATAGCTAGAGGAGTAAGAGTTAACTACTTCGCAGAAGATAGAGGATCTAAGAGAGCAGTTGATATGCTTATCAAGAAAATAAAAGGTGAAGAATTCGTAACTGAATATCCAATGCCTGACTTCGATAGAGTAGATCCTAACCCAGCTGTAAAAGATTTATCTAAAGCTACAATAGCATTAGTTACTTCTGGTGGTATAGTTCCAAAAGGAAACCCAGATAGAATAGAATCTTCTTCAGCTTCTAAATACGGTGAATACTCAATAGAAGGAGTAATGGACCTTACAGAAGAAACTTATGAAACAGCTCACGGTGGATTCGACCCAGTATATGCTAATGAAGATGCTGATAGAGTTTTACCAGTAGACGTTTTAAGAGATCTTGAAAAAGAAGGCGTAATAGGAAAATTACACAACTACTTCTACTCAACAGTTGGTAATGGTACTGCAGTTGCAAGTTCTAAAAAATTCGCAGCTGAATATGCTAAAAAACTAGTTGAAGCTGGTGTAGATGCAGTTATACTAACATCTACTTGAGGTACTTGTACTCGTTGCGGTGCAACTATGGTAAAAGAAATAGAAAGAGCTGGACTACCAGTAGTACACATGTGTACAGTAGTTCCAATATCTTTAACTGTTGGAGCAAATAGAATAGTTCCTACAATAGCTATACCTCATCCTTTAGGAAATCCAGCTTTAGATCCAGCTGAAGAAAAATCTTTAAGAAGAAGATTAGTAGAAAAAGCATTACACGCATTAACTGTAGAAGTTGATGGACAGACAGTATTCGAAGACTAGTCTATAAAAGCTAATAATACTTTGAAACAATAGATTTCGTGGATGCTTTCGGGCATCTGCGGAATCTATAATAATATTAAGAGAATTATATTAAGATTTTTTTATTTTTAAATTATTTATATATGATTATGATTTACATATTATAAAATGTATTAGATC
>UQCY01000229.1 GCA_900539645.1 uncultured Clostridium sp.
TTTTATCTAATACGTTATATATTTTCATCTTCTTATTTCCTCCTTCATATATAAGACGATTTATCCATGTTAAAAAGTTTGATTTTTTTTGAAAAAATTTTATAAATTTATTTTTAGATTCTTTTACATATTGAATCTGTAGTTTTTTAGAATCTTAATATCTGTTTGTATCGTCTTATATTTGAACTACTCTGCTATTATATATCCTCAATCCTTTCTTAAAAACAAATTCTGCTAATCTGTATCTTATCTGTAATTTTAATCGTAATATTTTTCATCTTTGTATCTTTTCTGTAACTAAAAAAAGACCGATTGAAATTTTATATTTCAATCAGCCTTTTAACCTAATTCTTTAATTTATAATACCTTGCTCATAAAGTATCTCGTATGCCCCTTAGGACAGTCTTCCAATTCCCCAAACACACTATATCCATGAGCTAAGTAGAAATCTTTAGCCTGAAAATCAAATGTATCCAGATGAATTAAGTGAGATCCATTTTCTTTGGCAACTCTTTCCACTTCTTCAAGCAGTAATGTGCCAAGACCTTCACCTCTCATAGACTCATCTATCCAAAATGTGTCTATGTAGATACACTTCCAACAGTACATTTTTACAATTATCCCAGCTAAAATCTTTCCATCTTCAGATAGAACTTTTCTGCTCAAATCTATGAAATTCTCTTCTTGAGTAGCTGGAACTTGAGATAGATTATAGTCTACTAATTTATCCACAAGAAATGCTTTGTCCGAACCATTGCACCCCGAAACAGTGTAGTTATTTTCCCTAGTGAATCTCTTTAAATCCATTTCTCCATCTTTTAATTTTGATTTAGATGTAGCTTTAATTCTCATAAAAACCACTCCATTCCCAAATAAAATAATTTATTTTTAATAAATTTTAATATCCAAAGAGTCCAATAGACTCATTGCTTCAGGGAACGAAAATTTTGCTCCCTTTATTTTACAATTTGTAATATCTACTAAATATCCTTTAGCTTCTCTAAAATCAGCGTTTCTAATATCACAAATATTAAATCTCGTCTGAGTCAAGTCACATCCCTTAAACTTGCACTCCTTTAAACACGATTCATCAAACATAGAATCATGAATAATATTTCCACCAAAATCAAACTTTTTGATATCCATTTTTATAAAAGAAGAATATTTTAAATAACATTCTTTCAACTTTGAAAACGGGTTTGAATATCCCCTCTCAACAGTGATATCCTTCCAGTTAATTCCTATCAAGTTGCATTTTTCAAACTCGCAATCCTTAAAAACAGTCAATTCAAACTTGTTTCCAGCGATGTTACAGTTTGTAAATTTACAGTCTTTAAACAAACAATTATGTATTAAACTCTCAGAAATAGAGCAGTTTTCAAAATTACAGTCGATAAATTTAATATTTTCTATTTCTTCCGACTCAATCTCAAAATTCCCTAATTCCTCATATTCATACTCATCTCTATTAAATATCATAATCCTCTTACTTACTACCTTTCATTCAAAATCCTCAATCCTAAAGAACTTTTCCTTTAGAAATTAAGAATCTTCTTCTATATTTTAACTCTGCATAGTCGACAATTTTCTTTAAATACATAGTGTTTGTAAGTCCTCCAGCTATCCCTATTATAGGTATTCCCTGAACAAACTTCATATAAAGCATTTCCTTTGACACAGAATTTGCTGCAGCTGCAATCTGATAATCTATGTCCTCTTTTTCTACAACAAATTCGTACTTATCAACTTCATCTATAAATCTATTCAATTCATCATTCTGTTTTTCAAATTTATCTGATTCTTGCATAGAAACTTCGATAATTTTTAGAATAAAGAACTTCTCAAAATCGCTCTCATATTCAAATCCATAGCTCATAGCCACCTCGTATATACTTTTCAAAATAACTCCTGTAAATACTGGAATATCTGGAATTCCTACTCCTAAAGCTCCCATTCCTGCACCTTCAATCCCAGAAAGAAGAATATTTTTATTTTTTCCAGCAGATGCAGCCTTTGAAAATGATTTAAGTGACCTTCTATTCCCCGTTTCTGCATGCCATTTTTCTCTATTTTCATACTCAAAATCGTACTTTTCCTTGTCGTAAGTCTTTTCTATTATTCCCGATCCCTTGCTAAAAACTATCTCAAATGCCTTTCTAAACGCTGCATTTAATGTTGATTGCAGTTTTTCAGGAACTTTATCCTCAAGCAATTTGTTTATTTGCGATTCTTTTTTATTCTCTCTTTTTCTGAGCATCTTATCTTCTTGTTTAAGAAGTAGCTCCCATTCCTTGTCCTTAGGACTTTTCTTCTGAAAAATCATCTCAAACACCCCGATTCAAAATATACGCTCTGTTAACTTATTTAGTATTGAATCTCGACCCCGGTAGGGTTTACAATG
>UQCY01000230.1 GCA_900539645.1 uncultured Clostridium sp.
GGATTTATTATTATTTTTATTTACCTTATTCGAATGAATTTCGTTTCTAAACGGAATTATAAGAATATCTATATTATCTATATTATCTAATAATTTATCAGCAATATCCTTTTTAAATTTCCTTTTAAATTTGCCTTTATCAGAGTGATCTCTACCAATTATTATTTTAGTTACATTTCTTACCTTAGAATATCTAATAATTTGCTCTTCTGGGTTTTCACCATGTAATATTACTACTTCTGCACCCAATTTTTTTGCAAGATCCATATTTTCGCCAAGCCTTTTTTTAGACTCTTGACTAATTGAAGACATATCTGATGGCTTAACATATATTGCAATCCATTTTGCTAAAGAAGAATCTGCTATTCTATACGCCGTTCTTATTACTTTTGATGAAGATGTTGACGGACTTATACACGCTAATAATATATCTGATGTAGGTTTTACACCTGAATCAGCTTTTGACATTCTTGATATCTGAACTTCTTTATTGACACGATCTGCAGTTTTTCTAAGTGCAATTTCTCTAAGTGCAATTAAATTATCTTTTACAAAGAAATTTTCTTTAGCTCTTTCTGCTTGAGTTTTTTCGTAAATTTTACCTTCTTTAAATCTCTCTAATAATTCTTCTGGCTCAATATCAATAAGTTCTATTTGAGTATAAGAATCACTTATTACTTTATCTGGTACTGTTTCCTTTATATTGATATTTGTTATTATTTCCATAATATCATTTAGACTTTCAAGATGTTGAACATTCAAAGTTGTGTATACATTTATTCCTGCCAATAAAAGTTCCTCTATATCCTTCCATCTTTTATTATGTCTAGAACCTTTTGCATTTGTATGTGCAAACTCATCTACTAATATAGTGTGTGGTCTTCTTTTTAATGCAGCATCTATATCAAATTCATTCAATTTTATTCCCTTATATTCAACTTGCTTTACTGGAATTCTTTCTAAGCCATCTAATAAAGCCATTGTATCTGGTCTTGTATGGGGTTCTATGTATCCAACTACCACATCTATCCCATTATTTTGCAAGGAATGAGCCGCTTCTAACATCGCATAAGTTTTACCAACACCCGCAGCATATCCAAAGAATATTTTCAATTTTCCTCTTGAAGTTTCTTCTTCTTTAATTTTTTCGAGTATACTATCTGGATCTGGTCTTTCCATAGACTATACCTCCCTTTAATTGTAAAATTTATTCTCCTTTATTTTTTGTGAAACACAACTGTTATCATCATTAAAACACTTGTAAATAAATTAAATAAAAGTAGATACATAGCAAAAACATCTATTTTTAAGTATAAATTATTATTCATAATTATAGGTAATATTAATATTATTACAGCAACAGATTTTATAATCATTTTTATATAATCTATAACCTTTATTATTTTTTCGGATTTAATAACTTCCCTACTTATACCTATTATCATAGGTATTTTTGCAGGATCTGAGTCATTATCTATAATATCTCCAAAACTTTTTACATCTTCATTTGAATTTCCCATAACTATTGAAACATCTGCATTTGCTAGAGCATATATATCATTTTCTCCATCTCCTACAACAGCAGTTTTATTGCCAACACTTTGGCAATCTTCAACAAAATCCAATTTATTATCAGGAGTTGCCTCTGATATAAATTTATTAATTCCACATTCTGCTGCTATGGTTGCAGCTGTTAAAGGATTATCTCCTGTCGCTAATACTATATCGTATCCACTATTTTCCAATTTTTTAAAAGATTTTTTTAACCCTTCTTTTACAATATCTTTTAAATAAATTACCCCTAATACTTTATCATTCACAGCTATTGATAAAGGAGTTCCCCCTTTCATAGAAATTTTTTTACTTATTTCTTTACATTCAATAGGATAAGTTCCTCCATTATCTTCTACAAATTTTTTTATTGCTTTTTCAGAACCCTTTCTAATTTTAAACCCTTCTAAATCACATCCACTAATTCTACTACCTAATGCAAATGAAATAGGTTTAATATCCTTTTGACCAATATATTTTCCTCTTAAAGAATACAATTTTTTTACATATACTAATATACTTTTTCCTTCTGGAGTATCATCATATGCTGAACTCAATGCTGCAGCTTCTGCAACATCATCTTCAGATATGTTTCTAGCAGGATAGATTTTTATTGCCTCTCTATTACCAAATGTAAGAGTTCCTGTTTTATCTATTAAAATTGTTTTTACATCAGCTAATTTTTTTATTGAATTTATATTTTTTAAATCTATATTATAATATTTTAAAATTTCACCTTTAAATAGCTTTAAAAATTTAAAAATATTATATATATCA
>UQCY01000231.1 GCA_900539645.1 uncultured Clostridium sp.
TATTTGCAGAGAATCTTCATATGGTATATAATAAGAAAATAAAAAACACGAATATTTTTTTTATCAAAATAAAAAAAGTACAGAAAACCATAAAAAACACTTTAAAGAAAAGAGGACATACTATGGAAAAAGAACTACTATATACAATAGAAAAAGACGAGCATACAAAAGAAGATATCAAAAGAATATTTGAGGAAAATCCTAATATAAAATTTGTATCATTAATGGGAGTAGACCTTGGGGGAAATGCAACTGATGAAAAAATACCAGTTAAATTTTTACTTGATGATATAGATGATTTCTTAGCTTCAGCAGTGCAGACTGATGGGTCAAGTGTTGAGCTTTACAATATAGCTACTTTAAATAATGCAAAAGTCGATCTTATGCCAGATAGAAACTGTAGATGGTATGTAGACTATAATATGGAATTTATAGATGATGAAACTGGATTACCTGTAGGTACATTAAAAATACCTGCATTCTTAATACATGATAACAAAAAAGTTTGCTCAAGAGGTATACTTCAGAAAGCGGACAAATATTTTAAAGAATCTTTAATGGATATATTCAGAACTTATCCAAAAGTTCTAGAAAACTTAGGAATAGATTCAGCTGATGATATAGAGGAAGTTGGTCTTACTGCAGCAACAGAACTTGAATTCTGGGTAAATACACCTGAGGATAAAGCAGATCTTGAAAAACTATATGTATCTCAGAGTTTAAAAGAACAGTACTGGAAAAGAACTCATGGCGTTATAAGAACTTGCCTAGAAGAATCGCTAATAATACTTGGAAAAATGGGAATAGACCCAGAAATGGCTCATAAAGAAGTTGGTGGGATACCAAGTTCTATAAGTATAGAAGGTAAGACTAATCACGCTATGGAACAGCTAGAAATATCATGGAAATTCTCTACACCACTACAGGCAGCTGACAACGAGCTATTAGTTAGAGATGTCGTAGAAGATGTATTTACTGCTCATGGGCTAGAAGTTACATTTAAAGCTAAACCAATAGACGGTGTTGCAGGAAATGGTGGACATACTCATTTTGGTGTTAGTGTGTTATTAAAAGATGGAAGTAGAAAAAATGTATTTGCTCCAGTAGATATGAAAAATGATTATTTAAGTATAGCAGGATATGGAGCGCTTATGGGTATGCTTTACAATTATGAAGTTATAAATCCATTTGTAACATCATCAATAGACGGATTCAACAGATTAGTGCCTGGATTTGAAGCTCCTATATGTATAGTAACTTCTTTAGGGCATACTTATGAACAGCCTTCAAGAAATAGATCAGTTTTAGTAGGTTTAATAAGAGATATGAGAAACCCTAAAACATTAAGATTTGAGCTTAGATCTCCAAACCCATTATCAAATAAATACCTTGTTATAGCAGCAGGATATCAGGCTATGATAGAAGGTATAAGAGCTGCTGCAGAAAGTGGATTTGGTCCAAAAGAATTAGAAAAAGAATTATCTAAACAGCCAGGTGAAGAAGGATTCTACCTAGAAAAAGATAGAGCATACAGAGATGAACACGATATATTTGAATACTACAGTGAAGAAGAAAGAAGAAAAAGATTTGGAAATCCTCCAGCTACAGTATTTGAAAATATGAAAAATATAGAAAAATTCTCATATAAATTAAAATGCTTAAAACAGGGTGGAGTATTTACAGATGCTGTTATTCAGTCATTTAAAGTTGGAGCTATAGATAAATGGCAGAAAAAATTAAAAACAAGATTAATAGAGCAGAATATAACAAGAATAAGAGCTCTTAAAAAACTTCATACACCAGAAAATATGGATGCAATAGATGAAGTTATATGGAAATCAATATCTGATATGAAGTATGATTTAATGAAGGATACTCTTACAAAAGAGTCTTTATTTACTAGAGTTAGAAATGCTGTAGATAATAAAGAATACGCAGAAGCATCAAGACTTCAGCTAGAAATGAAAAAGAAAATGAACGATATAGAACAGTTATATCTAAAATATAAAAAGAATATATATTAATATTTGGTCTGGGAGTATGCGATGGTGAAGTGTAATGGTTGCACGGTTTAACATACTAAGCAGACTCCCACCCAGACCACCAAAAACTCAGAGCTCATAAGGGCTCTTTTTCTTTTGTAAAAATTATGTCAAATCATATGTCTTGATGGAATTACCTTCAGTGCCCTTCTTAACGATGGTATGACAACCTATCGTAGTTCCCATAGCACGCAGTTTCCATTCTTCCTGGGTAGCGTTGAGCTTATCTAGTTCTTCTTGTCTTTTATCTTTATCTTCAA
>UQCY01000232.1 GCA_900539645.1 uncultured Clostridium sp.
TGGTATTTACAGATATATGGGAGTAAGAAACCTTTGGCTTAAAAAAACTAGAACAGTAATATCAATATTTGTAATTACACTTTGTGGATACTTAATTATGTACACTTTCTCAAGTATACACGACAAAGCAAATGATAATATAAGAAAAATATATCATAAATATGATATAGAATCATCTATGGGGATAGGAAATGATTCAGAAACATATAAAATACCAGAAAATAAAATAGAAAAAATAAAAAATATGGATGCAGTTAAATTTGCAAATGGTAGATTTAATGGAGATGCAACCTTTATTGAAGATAAAAATAAAATAAATGACTACTATATAGAATACTTTGGAATAGATGGAAGTGAAAAAGTTGAATATCAAAATCATCTTAGATTTTTTGGAAATAGCGATATAAAAAATGTTGTAGAGCCATATATGTTAGATAATAAAACTGCAAAAGATATAGAACAAAAAACAAATGGTTATGTAAATGTAGCTGTATTTAATAGTTTTTATGATCCAATAAAGACAGATTATTATCATAAGATTTATAAAGATTTAAAGGTCGGAGATATTATTACTCTTGGTGTAAAATACCATAATGGAGATAAGATAGAAAAAAGAAATGTAAAGGTTAGGGTAGGAGCTATTCTTAAAGATGATTGGCAGTCTTATGGAGATTTTCTTCAGCCTTCAGGATTAGAGATAATAACATCTGATGATAATATGAAAGAATTGTTGGGATTTAAAGCATATAATAATCTAATTGTAGATTACAAGGATATAAATAACATAGAAGAAAATAGAAAAGTAGAAAAATATATTAAAGAAAATATACCTGCATCGTTTAAAATAAAACAAGAATTTTACAATATGCAAAATGAATATAAAGAAGAATCTTATAGAGAAGGTTTTATTAATACAACATTAGTACTTATGATTGCAACAATAAGTATATTCTGCACAGTTAAATCTAACTTAATGGAAAGAAGAAAAGAAATATTTACAATGAGAGCATTGGGAATGTCTGATAAAGATATGAATAGTATGAATATGTACGAAGCTGTTATATATGCGGTATTGAGTATAATAGGTGGTATAGCATTAGCTACATATAAACTTTTAAATGAGGTTAAATGGTACAATGATGTATATAAATCAGAAGGTATAGAGCATTTTATGGACTTTACATTCCCATATCCACAGGCGATAATATTCGCAGTGGTTACACTAGCGACTTGTATAATAGCAGTAAAACTAGCAAATAGAGATTTCAAGAATAAAGAAATATCAGATGGTATGAGAGATTTAGATTAGAATATACCATTGAGGACGTTTTTTCTACCACTCGGGACAAATCTGTTGTTTTTAATAATTAAAAATGTTATTTTAAAGACAAGAAAAGGGAAGAAGATTAAAGATAACAAATTCTTAAATTTGATATATTAACTGAATTGAAAAGATTGAAAATAGCAGCCTGCACACAGAATAAAAGAAAAGATATAAAAACAAGATTTGGCAGAGGATACTATTTGAGATTATACTTTGGTTCAGATTTATATATAAAATATTAAAAAACAGGAGGATTTAGAAATGAGAAAAGAAGAAAAATTATTAAAAGGTAAAAAAATAGAAATAAAGGAAAAAATAGAATTAAAAGATGTTGAAATGCAGGGAGATCCTTGTAAAAGTATTGGAAAAGTACCATGTAAACATAACTGCTGTGAAGACTGTTATAATAATCAATCATCATGGCAATCAAATAAATATTAAAAAATAATTTTTTTATAATAGGGGAGTTAAACTCCCCTATTATTTTACAGGATAAAGAGGTGATATTATGAAAAAAATATATAGAAAACTTTCTTTACAATACATAAAAAAGAATAAATCAAGAAGTCTTATGATGCTTATTATGATAATAGCTACAGTAGCATTTATGATTTCTATAGACATGATAGATATATCTAGAGCATATGATAAAGCAGAATTATATAAAAGGACTTATGGCGATTATCATTGTGAGTATGTAGACATAAGCAAAGAAAAAATGCAAAAAGTTGCTAAAGATAAAAGAGTAGGATATAACGATAATGTACAAAACTTAGGATATTTAATAAATAATAATAATGGAACTAGAGTTGAATTAAAATCATTTAATGGAGAAAATGATAATTCAATGAAATACTTTGACAGAAAAGGTCAGATTCTTAAAGGGAAAATCCCTAAAAATAATAACGAGATAGTGGTAGATGAAATAAGTGCTAAAAACTTAGGTATAGAAGGAAATCCAATAGGAAAGA
>UQCY01000233.1 GCA_900539645.1 uncultured Clostridium sp.
ATCTGGATGCCCCTCAGATACAGATTCAGACGTGAAAAGTTTACGTTCTGACATAAAAATGTCCCCCCTTAAAAAATATTGTTATAGAGTTACAAAGTACTGATAGAAGATTTCTACCACCTTATCGGGACCATATAACACTTCATTATAACACATTACATATGATATGGAAAATGATTTTTCAAAAAGCCCATTAAATCAGCTTTTTCGGTCTATGCACTACCCAGTTAAACTGACTTAAACAGTCCTCAAAGTTCCTAAAAAGTTCACAAAAAATACCCCATAGGATATCTATCAATTGACGAGTTCAGCAGGCAAGATCTATCACCCTCACACGGTGCTTTTTTTATCTTCAAAAATGGTAGGCGTCCGCGTACCAATGGGTACTCGAAAACCTACCATCTACTTAAATGATAACAGTTTTTTAAAAATTTTCAACCCTATCTACTTTACTCAGTCTCCATTTTTAAATAATATAGTTCCAATAAATACTAAAACTCCCAGAATAAAGGATAAAATATTAGGACCTATCCAATAAGTATCTGGCGTACCTATAATGGAAATAATAAATGAGATAGCTGCCGCATTTAGGAGTCCTTTACTTCCTTTTCTCATACCTATGAAAAGTAATATAGTCGCAATCATAAAACAAATATAATGGATGGCACCAATATATAAGATCAGTAGATACATGGGGTTTCCTAAAAATAAAGGAAAAATCATAATACCAAGGTGGCAGACTGCTATTATAAGGGCGCTCCATAACCAAGACGAATGAAGAATGATCCTCTTTGGCGAATTTTCTTTATCATTGTTTGATTGTATATCAGCATTCAACAGATCGTTTACATCTATCTCTCCTTCTACTTGAGAGTTTTCCATCTCTGATTTAGTTTCAATAGATGATAGATCTTGTACTTTCACCTTGGACT
The DNA here is from genome assembly GCA_900539645.1 of uncultured Clostridium sp. Lineage (GTDB taxonomy): Bacteria > Bacillota > Clostridia > Peptostreptococcales > Peptostreptococcaceae > Peptacetobacter. The sequence goes on from UQCY01000233.1 coordinate 933, forward strand.
CCCAGCTATCTGCAACTTTATCAAACAAACCAAAAACACGACAAACAATATAAATCGATAAGAGAAGATAAAAGAGACCGTAAAAACTTATACGAGTGATGAAAGAGTATACTGCACCTATCTCAACAAGAGAAGATAAAATGAGCAAGAGAGAAAATACTTTCTGAAGTTTCTCACTTGTACTTGTGATCATAACATTAATCAGAAGTAAAAACATTAACTCCATTACACTGTATCGAAGTGTAAAAGCGTAAATATCACTCGTTCTATCCATACCAATCAATATAAATAGTGGAGAAATATTTGTAGAGGCAACAAATAGTACTAAATAAGCTATCGATGATTTCCAACCATCTTTACTTTTCCAATTGTTTAAAAGCTCCCTCATTTCTACATTCTTTATAAGCAAGCAAATCCATATTAAACAAATGATATTTAGCACAAAGGAAATGTTCATCAGATTTGTTGGGGAGAAAGGTGGTAAAAAAAACATCAGTAGTTGGGTAATTGAGAGGAGAAGAGCAGCTATCAATCCTTCAACATTTAAACGCTGATTCATGATTCTCCAAATTACCCAGCAAATAATCATTCCATTCCATATAGAAAAAATACTAGAGGTAGTTATCAGTGGTATATCTCCATTTAAATTTTGGGCATTATAGCTCTCTACTAGACTACTACCATAAGAAACAAGATAAAGAATTGCTTCAAGAATTAGCAGTATACCATACCATTTTTTTCTAGACATAGATTCTCCTCCACTTTCTAAGAAAAGTATTTAACGATTCATTTATTTAAATTATAACACAATTTGTAATCGTTTTCTTAGTGCGTTATCAGTACTAAATAAATAAAAAAGATAGGATTGAACACCCTACCTCCTATCATCACTCTTCATTTTTTAACAATACAGTTCCAATCAATACCAGCACTCCTACCACAAGCGGTGGTATATGATTAATCACCCAAGAAGGATCACCCGCAGCAATAAATGAAAAAACATAAATAGCTGCTGCTATATAAAGAGTTGCTTTATTGCCGTTCACATTTCCATTCCAAAGCAGGATAGTGGCAATAACAAAGCTAATAATATGGATTCCCAAAAAGTACAAAAAACCACCAACCCATGATCCTAGTGAAAAGAGACCTAATAAAAGCAAAACGATATAAGCAATGGCTAGGACCGAGGCAAAAGCAAGTATTCCAGATTTCCCAATTCTCTTTTCTGAATCAAATTCACCAACAGGTGAACGAACTTCATCTGTAATCCTTTCCTCTTTCTCTTTTTTTACTGCAGAATGTTTTGGTTGATCTGACATTTCATTTCTTCCTAAAGTTCTTAGTTATCTTTTAAAA
>UQCY01000234.1 GCA_900539645.1 uncultured Clostridium sp.
ACATCCTACAAGAAAAACTTACTCTTCATTCTGAGTATGGGTTTAGTATGGTTTGTGATAGCGATATAGAAGCTATACGGCTTGCAAGAAGTGGATACGGTGTGGCTATACTTCCCGAAAACTTTATTCCAAGTAATTTAGATGATATTGTTATAAAAGTTATATCAGATCAGGTTAGCTCTGATTACGGAATAGCATATCAGAAGGATGCTGAAGATGAGCGGACAAAATTTTTTATAGAAAATTTTAAATAGGTTAGAAAAGAATGTTAAAACAGGCTGTTACAAATTGTAACAGCCTATTTTTGTTGAATTATTTTATTGTATTAAATTTTATTAGCTATATTATTTTAGAAGTTTGTTCTACTTTCTTTCATTAGTTCTTCGTAGTCTTCTAAGTCTTCTTTTGAAGGTTCGACGAATTCTTCTCCAACGTTGTTTTTAAATCCTATTCTTCTTGCTGGTTTTTCATCGTCCAATTTTGGAGCTGATGTAATTAAGAAATTGATTTGAGAAACGTGTTGAATTAGTTCAGCATAGTTTCCATTTACGTATCCGAAGTAGTGGATAAGTGATGGATTGCTGTATCCAATATCAGTTATGTGCATAAGGACGCTTTCACCGAAGTTTGTAAGATATAGAGCTACCTCTTTATCTTTGTCTAGATACTGTTCAAAATCGTAAATGCTTTCCATGATTCTTTGATATTGGTAGTCTGCAAGCTCGTAATCTCTTGATGATACTGATTTTCTGATTTTATCACTAATAGTATCAGGAAGCACATTAGAATCATTTTTACGCATAAAATCACGACCTTTCAAAAATTTTTATATTTGTAATTATATTATAGTACGGTGAAATTTATTTTTCAACAGAAGAGATATAATTTTCAGAAAATTATTATAAAAACAAAATTTTATTAAATCATAAAATAAAACAACATAAAATTGGGTTAATAGTGTGATATACTATAATTAATAAATTTAAAAATTTGAAGTACAAATTAGTATAACGAGGTGTATGTTATGGAATTAAAAACAATAGTAGATTACTATCATTTAGATATGTTTAATGGGGATCAGCTGTATCAGATAGATTTAGGCTTAAAAGAAGGCATCGACGTCGATGTTTATGCTAAGCCTGAATACAAATTTGAACAGATGTATGAGATAAGAATGGGGTTAAAAGAAGGATTAGATATTTCTTTCTATATAGATCATAGATTAGATTCTAACCAGATGTACGAAATCAGAAGAGGACTTGAAGCAGGATATGATGTTTCTGTTTATGCAACAGACAAGTTTATCTGGAGCCAGATGGAACAGATTAGAATGGGTATTGAAAGTGGTGTCGATATAAGTAAATACGCTAAGTCTAATATATACACTTCTGTAATGGAACAGATTAGAAAAGGTCTTGAAAATGGTGTTGATATTTCTCCGTATGTAGAAAGAAAGCTTTTTGCTAACCAGATGGAACAGGTTAGAATTGGATTAGAACATGGAATAGATCCAGACTCATACGCTTGGAGAAAGTATGAGTGGTATGAAATGGAAAAAATGAGACTAGAGCTAGAGGGAAAATAAAAAAATACTTGATTTAGAGAATGTAACGTGATAACGTTTAGTAGAGTAAATGTTAGGGAGGAAGATTATGAAAGAGGGTATGAAATCGGCTATTTTAAAAATAGTTATGTTCTTAATTGCAGTTGGATTATTAGCTAATGCGATCATGATATTCAACATGTTAGGAAATTTATTCAAATAAAAGTAAAAGCTGCTGAGAAATTTCTCGGTAGCTTTTTTTATTGCTTTTTTAAGAAAAGTTAAGATATAATTAAGTTGTTACTATCTATATCAACTCAAATAAATATTGAAATTTCAATGGATATTAGACATTAAATTTGATTATAAAATAGAAAGTTCCGCCATTTTTCCGCCAAAAATTTATTTGGCGGAAATTTTATTTAAATAACCTTCGAATTTTGTAGAAGATTCATCTTGTAAAGATTTTGTATTTGCTGTGTAAATATTTAATGTAGTATCAATACTAGAGTGTCCTAGACGCATCATCACAGCTTTCATAGATACACCTGACTCAACTAGCATAGTAGCGTGAGTGTGTCTTAGCTGATGTAGATGAAATTTACTATCTATATTTTTTTTAACTTTATTAACTATGAATGCTATATTTTGAAAGTTGTAAAAATCTCCATTTTCTTTTTTAAAGACAAAATCATTCACATCATATATATTGCCTACTGCAAATCTATCTAATA
>UQCY01000235.1 GCA_900539645.1 uncultured Clostridium sp.
TCCATGGGACAAATCATCTATGCATGAAATAGAAAAAGCTATAGCTAACTCTGATGTAGGATTAACTCCTTCAAATGACGGAACTGTAATAAGATTATCAGTACCAGCATTAACAGAAGAAAGAAGAAAAGAATTAGCTAAAAAAGCTCACAAAGCAGCAGAAGATTTCAAAGTTAGAATAAGAAATGAAAGAAGAGACGCTAACGATAAACTTAAAAAAATCGAAAAAGCTGGAGAAATAACAGAAGACGAATTAAAGAAAGCAACTGAAGAAGTTCAGAAAATAACTGACAAATACATAAAAGAAATAGACTCACTATATGCTAAAAAAGAAAATGATATAATGGAGGTATAATATTGAATAAATATTATAATCTATTAGGATTGAGTGTGGAGAAAGTCGAAAAATATTTTGATGAAAAGAATATAAAGCACCACACAATATATATTGAAGGCGGAAAAGATAAGGAAAGACTTACTAATCCAAGAGCAATAAGAATATCTGAAATAGCTGATAGCGTAGAAATAACAGCAACATACTTCTCTGACTCCTTATTATAAGGAGTCAGAATTAATATGGAGGGAAATTATGAACAATCTAAAATACGATATAGATTTAGAGAAAATGCCTACCCACATCGCTATAATTATGGATGGTAATGGAAGATGGGCTAAATCAAGATTTCTTCCAAGAACTGCTGGCCATAAAGCCGGAGTAGAGACAATTAGAAAAGTAGTAAAAGAAGCTGACAGATTAGGTTTACAGTATTTAACTTTATATGCCTTTTCTACTGAAAACTGGAAAAGACCTAAATTAGAAGTAGATGCTCTTATGAACCTACTTGTCACTTATCTAAAAAATGAAATAGATGAACTTCACAAAAATAATGTCAAACTAACAGCAGTAGGTGATTTTGAAAAATTACCAGAAGCATGTGTAAAAGAACTACACTCTGCTATGGATAAGACAAAAGACAATACTGGGGTACATCTAAATCTTGCTCTTAACTATGGAGGAAGAAATGATATAAGAGAAGCAGTAGTGGAAATAGCAAAAGAATATAAAGAAGGAAAGATAAGTTTAGAAGATATAACTGAAGAAAGAATAAAAAAACATCTAAGTACTGGTGAAATACCTGATCCTGATTTAGTTATAAGAACTAGTGGGGAACAAAGATTAAGCAACTTCTTACTTTGGGATATAGCTTATTCAGAATTTTACTATACTGATATACATTGGCCTGATTTTGATGGTGAAGCACTTGAAAAAGCTATTTACGCATATCAGAAAAGGGACAGAAGATTTGGCGGAGTAAAATAAAAAATGAAAACTAGAATAATATCAGGACTTATACTTTTACCTTTATTACTATTTATAGTATATGGAGGAGTTCCTCTTTATATTGCAGAATTCGTTGTTGTTGCAATAGCAATGCATGAATTTTACAAAGCATTTGAAGAAAAAGAAATTGAACCAGTATTTATAGTTGGGTATATATTCGCTGCATATTTAGCGATAAAAAATATTTTCAATCTTCCAATTATGTATACATATGCGACAATATTTGCACTATTTTTAATATGTATAGTATATATGCTTAGAGGAAAGAAAAACATAATAGATGTTTCAATTACTTTTTCTGGGATATTCTATGTAGCGATATTCTTTGATTTTGTAGTATTAACAAAAAATGGATTCGAAAAAGGTGATATATATGTGTGGCTGATATTTATAATATCATTCTTTACAGATATATTTGCTTATTTCTCAGGATATTTCTTTGGAAAACACAAGCTTATACCTTCAGTAAGTCCTAAAAAAACTATCGAAGGAAGTATCGGTGGTATTTTGGGAAGTACAGTTGGATGTATGATTTTAGGACATTTCTTTGGAATTGAAATGCTACATATGGTAATCATAGGTGTTGTCGGTAGTGTAATAGCACAGTTTGGTGATCTTTTTGCATCATCAATAAAAAGATATGTGGGAATAAAAGATTATGGAAAACTTATACCAGGACATGGTGGAATTTTGGATAGGTTCGACAGTGTGATATTAGTTGCTCCATTTGTATACAGCACTATAAAATTATTTGGAATATAAGATAAATTTAAAATAAAAATATATAAATTAAAATTTAGAGATTTGATGATGATTAATGTCAAAAAAATTTAACATTGATTTATCATTGAGTCTCTTTTTTGATGCTCTTTTTTGTGATATTTTGCAATATATAAAAATATTAGATGGATA
>UQCY01000236.1 GCA_900539645.1 uncultured Clostridium sp.
ATTTACTAATATTTCTTTTGGATTAGTTAATGTATGGAATACTATTCCTTCTTCTTTAGCATGATGTACTTCTTCAACTCTGGCTGGAAGTTCTTTTTCACTTCTTCTGTATACTATAGAAGCTTCTGATCCTAATCTTAGTGCAGTTCTAGCTGCGTCCATTGCAACATTTCCTCCACCAACTATAGCAGCTTTCTTACCTATATTTATAGGAGTATCGTAAGAATCGTCATAAGCTTTCATTAAGTTTACTCTTGTTAAGTATTCATTTGCAGAAAGAACACCGTTGGCATTTTCTCCTGGTATTCCCATGAATGTTGGAAGTCCTGCTCCTGATCCTATAAATATTGCTTCAAATCCTTCATTTTCTATTAATTCGTCTATTGTTATAGTTCTACCTATAACAACATTAGTTTCTATTTTAACACCTAATTTTTTGATGTTGTTTATTTCTGACTGAACAACTTTCTGTTTTGGAAGTCTGAATTCTGGTATTCCATAAGTTAAAACTCCACCAGCTTCATGGAATGCTTCGAATATTGTAACATCGTATCCTTTTTTAGCTAAGTCACCAGCACAAGCAAGACCTGAAGGTCCACTACCTACTACAGCAACTTTTATTCCATTAGCTTCTTCTTCTACACCAAAGCTAACTCCATTTTCTCTAGCCCAGTCACCAACGAATCTTTCTAGTTTTCCTATTGCTAATGGGTCATTTTTTATACCTACAACACATTTACCTTCACATTGACTTTCCTGTGGACATACACGACCACAAACAGATGGAAGTGAACTTGATATAGATATTACTTTTGCAGCCCCTTCTATATCTCCATCTTTAACTTTAGAAATAAATGCTGGTATGTTTATTTTTACTGGACATCCCTGAACACATCTAGGATTCTTACAATTTAAACATCTTTCAGCTTCTCTCATAGCTTCTTCTTTATTATATCCTAAGCAAACTTCTTCAAAGTTTTTAGCTCTTTCTTTTGGATCCTGTTCTCTTACTGGAACTCTTATTGATTTTTTCTTATCTTCCTGACATCCACAACTACCATTGCTGTGAGTATCTCCTTCTTCCATTTTTAGTATAGCTCTACCTTCAGGAGTTTTGAACATTGTCTGTCTTCTCATAGCTTCGTCGAAATCTACAAGATGTCCGTCAAATTCTGGTCCATCACAGCAAGCAAATTTAACTTCATCTCCAACAGTAACACGACATGCACCACACATACCTGTACCATCAACCATTATAGTATTTAAACTAACTGTAGTTGGTATATTAAGTTCTTTAGTAAGCATACACATAAATTTCATCATTATCATTGGTCCGATAACTATTGCTCTAGTGTATTTTTTACCTTTATTATCTATTAAGTCTTTTAAACAATCTGTAACTCTTCCGTTAAATCCATAAGAGCCATCATCAGTAGACACATAAACATCTCTAGCCATTTTTTTCATTTCATCTTCCAATATTATAAGGTCTTTAGATCTAGCACCTATGATAACATCACAGTCTATACCATGTTCTTTTAACCATTTAACCTGTGGATAAACTGGAGCTGCTCCAACACCACCGGCCACGAATATGATATTTTCTTTTTTCAAATCTTCTATATCTTCATAAATAAATTCACTTGGATTTCCTAAAGGTCCAACAAAGTCATTGACAAAATCGTTTTCCTCAATCTCAGCAAGTTTTATTGTTGATGCCCCAACAGTCTGTAAAACTATTTTAACTGTACCTTTTTCTTTATCGTAGTCAGCTATTGTTAGAGGAACACGTTCACCCTTTTCATCTATTTTGATGATTATAAACTGACCAGGGTTTGCTGCTTTAGCAACTCTAGGAGCTTCAATTTCCATTGCAAAAATCTTATCTGTTAAGCGTTCTTTTTTTACTATTCTAAAACTCATATCACATTCTCCTATCTTTATTAAAAGAGTAAAATTTATATTTTTCCATAAAATTCGTAAAATTTTATGAATTATAAATCTTCTAGTTCTTATTTTTAATTATACTATATTTTTGTTCATAATGATAGTAATTATATCTTGTCAATTTTTTAGATATTTATTTTTTTATATGTATTTATGCGTTTTTTTAACAATCTATATTGCACACTTTTGATTTATTTTTTTCTGAAAATTCCATAAAATAATTGAAATCTAGGCATTTTTATGTGATAACTCATCCTTTGTTTTCGTTAATTTTTTATTTTTCTTTCTGATTTATCATTATA
>UQCY01000237.1 GCA_900539645.1 uncultured Clostridium sp.
CCTGCTATTTTTCTTTTAGATAACCTCATTAACAATGCTAACTTAATGACATTGATTAGAAATAGTTCTTTATTTAAATGAAGTAGAAAAATCTACCATAAAGGAGCTTTCTGAAAGATTTGAAGTTAGTAAAAGAACTATTATGCGTGATATAGATAAAATTTCTTCATTTGGTATTCCTATTCATACGCAAGCTGGATACAGAGGTGGTGTGTTTATACCAAAGGGGAATAAGTTTGAAAGAAGCTTTTTTAGTGATAGTGAGATTGAGGAGTTAGTTTTAGCGATTCATATAATTAATGGTATAAGAAAAAATAATAAAAAGAGCAGTATTTTGAAAAAGTTAGAGTTACTGATTCCAGAGTTGACTTATTTGAAGGAATTTGACTTTAGTGAGTATTTAAAGATAGAATTATTTGATGAAAAACTTGTAAGTGATGATCATATATTTGAAATGATAAACAAATCATTAGATGAGGAAAAATTTTTGAAAATTACAATAGATAATCAAATTTTCAATATTGAGCCTTTAAATTATGTACTCCGTTCAAGTGGATTGTTTTTGGAGGCTGTATTTAAAGAAGATATAATGCTGTTTGAAGTATTAAAAATAGAGAAGTGTGAGTTATTAGATAAAGAATTTAAACGTGGAGATTATGTAAATATTTTGAAGAAATAAAAGGAAGATGACACAATATGTCATCTTCCTTTTGTTATTCTAAAAAATAGAGAGGTGATAAAATGGAAGAAAATATATATGAAAAAAAATCTGTAAATCCATTGATTATATACTTTTCACTACCTGCTATTTTTTCCTTAATAGTTGAAATAATGGCATCAGTTGTGGATACAGTATTTGCTGGACACTTAGGTTCAATTTCTGTAGATGCATTGTCTACTATGGGATTAATATCTCCAATATTAAGTATATACACAGCACTACAAGCACTTTTTTCCGTTTCAACAGCAATATTAATTGCGAAAAACTTAAATAATAAAGAAAGAAGAATAGAATATTTTTCTATAGGATTTGGAATGAGTGTATTAACATCAGTTGCTATTTCTATTGTTTCATATTTTAGTATGGAAAGGATACTTTTTATTATAGGAGCTAGTGGGAATGTAAGAGAATTAGCAAAGATATACCTAAAAGTTCAATTATTCAGCAATGTTTTTAGTTCCATGGGTTATACGTTGACAAGTTGCATTAGAGCTTATGGTTATCCTAAAATAGAAATGTGGATTACGAGTTCTGCTGTACTATCAAATATAGTATTTAATTCAGTATTAGTATTTATATTTGATAGGGGGTTTTTAGGTTTAGCATATGGAACATTAATAAGTGAAATTTCATGTACTATAGTTGCAATAGTATGGTTAATACGACATAAATTATTTGACGTAAAGATCATATTTTGTAAAAAAGAGTTATTTGAAAAGAGTTCGGAGTTATTTAGATTAGGGATTGCACAAACTATAATACAATCATTGGCTGGATGTAGTGCATTTTTTATAAATAAAAGCTTGATTATAAATACAAGTGCAGATTATGTAGCTATTTGGAATGTTGTACAAAAAATATACACACTATTCCTTATGCCTATAGTTGGGATAACACAAGGAGTACAAACTATTATTGCATATTTTAATGGAGAAAATAAAAATTATAAAAATAGAAAAGTAATAATTATAACTTTAAAATATGCTATAGGATATGGATTGTTAACGTTACTTATAACATATTTATTTGGAAAAAATATTTTAAATGTATTTATTAAAGCAGAAGATTTGAATATAACTGGAAATAATATATTACACATAGTATTTTCTACATTTCCACTTATGGGGATTTTTTATACTATTACTACGATACTTGAAGTTACAGGAAACGAAATAAGAGCGGTTATACTTATATTGGCTAGACAAGTATTTTTTATAATCCCACTTGTTTTTGTTATACCTAAGGTACTAAGTGAATATAGTTTTGCTATATTTTTTGCTGTACCATTGGCAGATATATTGGCAATTCTAATCTCAATTAAGTACTATATAAAGTATAGAAACATATGAAAAAACGAGAACCGACTTTTTACAAACGAATAACGAGGAAATAAACTGAATAAAAAGGTAATGGTCTGAATATCCAGCGACAATGCAACTTGATTGCCTGGAGCAGATATCAGACCATTACCTTTTTTATTCTTAAGGAAATTATAATAATTTAAAACTGTGGAAAACTTGTGTATA
>UQCY01000238.1 GCA_900539645.1 uncultured Clostridium sp.
CGTTTATTTTTATAGAAATAGAAATATAGTAATAAATTTCTAACAAGGGGGAGTTTTATATGAGAAAAAATTTTGGTTCTAATCCTTTTATGTATCCAATGCCGGTACTTATAATAGGAAGTTATAATGAAGATGGTACAGCAAACGCAATGAATGCTGCCTGGGGCGGTATTTCGGCTCAGAACAAGATAACTATATGCGTTAGTCCTGGACATAAGACAATGGAGAATATAAAGGCTAAGAAGGCATTTACAGTTAGTATGGCAGATGCAGATCATGTAGTTGAAGCTGATTTTGTAGGTGTTGTTTCTGGAAATAATGTAAACAACAAACTTGATAAAGCAGGACTTCATACTTACAAGAGTGAGCTTGTAGATGCACCTATAATAGAAGAGTTCCCATTTACTTTAGAGTGTAAGCTTATAAGCTATGACGACGATTCTAAGCTTTTATTTGGCGAAATAGTCAATGTATCTGCTGAAGAAAGAATCCTAGACGAAAATGGAAAAGTTGACTTAGCTAAATTCAGACCAATAACGTTTGATCCTGTAGGACATGGATATCATGTTGTAGGAGAAAAAGTTGGAAATGCATTTTCTGATGGGAATAAGTTAAAATAGGCGTATATGGGCAAAACTATATAAATCAAAGTTAAAAGTTAAAGGAGCTGTTTTATTAATAGCTCCTTTAAATTATCCAAAAAATAAACCAAGGCCCTTATTAGGACCTTGATTTTCAAAACACAAAAATTAAAAAGAAAAAAGCAAGCAAAAATGAAAAAACTTAGCTTTTATCTACCTTCATTATAACATTGAAGTATTCAAATCTCAATAAAAATATCAAGATAACATATTAAGATAATATATAGAAATACGACCTGAAAAGAGTGCTTTTTCTGTTACATCTAACTATTCATTAAATGTATATTTTCGGAATAGTTGAATAAGAAAGAAAATAAGACCTCTCTCAAGGCCTTATTCTAATCCTTCTTTTACAATTACATTATTAGATCCACAATGCTGACAAGAAAGTTCATTTTTTTCAACAGCATCAGAAATACATCCCTTATACACATACATAGGCGTATTACATTTTGGACAAATAAATTTACATTCATATTTACCATCAGCTGTTTCAACATGTGTGTAGAATCCTGGCTCATATCTATTGCAGCTTGGACATTTAAATAATGTATGTCCAAATCTTTTTCCTTCAAAAAGAACCCATTTTTCATTAAAGGCCTGCTCAATTAGCTCAGCATCTCCAGATTCTATTATATTCTTTAAGTCATTAAATCCTTCAACATATTTCCAGTAGAAAGTTTCTGCTACAAATTTAAACTTCGAATTCTTATTTGTTCTTTCTTTATCTTGTATTTCTATCTGTTCCGCCAAATCATCTAATTTCTTATTTAAGTACTTAGTCTTAAATGCTAAGTCGTATTTTGTTTCTAGGAAACAGTTGTAATTGTCGATATTTATTTCTGAATTAGTTTCTATATCATTTAAAAGTGATTTAAGCTGCTCGTAAGCTTTTTCTCCGTACTCATTTTTAAAAATATTGTCAAAGTCGCTAAAACTTTCTTTATTAGTTCCAAAAAAACATGAAAAAGTCTTTCCACAGTCTTTGCAAATCATATCTTCAGTAAATCCCATAAATTCCTCCTTATTGTGATTGTTTAAAAATTAATTATTATTTAAAGTTAAATTATAACATAAAATAACTTAGTATTAAATTTTAAATGTTAAATTTTTCTTTCTTAATACTTTCATTTTCTATATAATTATAACCATAGGAGGTTTTACTTATGAAAATACACAACAAATCGAGCCGTCCTGACAACATAGTAATCAGGGACAACAAAAAAGTAGAAAAATGCCTCGAAATACAGTCACAGCTCCCAGACTTCATGAAAGATTACTTCATATATCTAAAAGGATCTGTTTCTGTATCAAGCAGGCTTGCGTATCTTGAAGATATTCTGTTTTTCTGCCACTACCTTGTTGAAACGGCTGAACATACATCTGCAAAAATTACTCACGATATAACTTTAGAAGAATTTTCTGAGCTTAAAGCCAGAGATATCAACCTATTCTTAGGTGAATATTGTAGTAGATATTATAAAGAAATTGGAAATACGACTATGGTATTTGAGAATAATAATCGTGCGCTTGCAAGAAAAAAATCATCGCTCTCTACTCTGTTCAAATTCCTTTATAGAAACGAGCAGCTTA
>UQCY01000239.1 GCA_900539645.1 uncultured Clostridium sp.
TTCCTCTTGATGTTTATCTTCAAGAACATATTTCTAAGACCTTCTCTGCAAATCATTCTAGTTATCAATGCAGCCAACGCTGGTGAAAAGATCATATACAATAATAGATCCGGATTTCTATCTTGATAATACATAATTGAAAGAGCTATCATAAACATAAGTGCTATTCCGAAAAATACAGATATTTGTTTCTTTTCTACATTATTCATGAAAAAACCTCCCGTCTATCTGATTCGTTTTACTTAATTATAATATTAACACCCAATTATTAAATTAAATTGATATTATTTCTAAAGATTTATGAAATTTTAATCATAATCAATTTTTATTTTCTAAATATTTTATAAAAATTTTTAGATTTAAAATTTACATAAAAGTTAAAAGTAATCTCCTTACACTCACAACTATACTATATATTAATACATTTAAAGATAAATTTCAAATCTTTGATTTTATTTATATTTACAAAATCAAACGAATTTTAAACCGCTCTTCTATTCATCGCCATATTTTTCATGCTAACTATAGGATATGAAACATTGTATATAACAAATGCTTTTATTGGCACCATTAAAGCTGCTTTAAAAGCTCTTGTTGGTAATGTCGCCATAAATCCGTATCCGCTAAGTAGGTATATATTACCTGTGTTTAGAATTAATTCCACTAAATTAACTAAAATTGTACATATTATTATATTTCTCATAGCTTTTGGTTTATTGTAAAGGAATTTTCCGTAAAGTAGACCAACTAACGCTGTTGTAACTGTAAATCCTGGGAAGAAATCTCCTGTTATAAGTGTTACTCCTATTAAATCGGCTATTACAGCTATAATCATCGTATATTTAGGTCCGTATAATATCCCCGCTATTGTTAGTGGAACAAAGCTAAATCCTATCTTTATTATTGGAGTAGATATTGATAGGAATCTCGATAAAATTATCGTTATCGCAACTAAAAGCGACATCATAACTAAGTCTTTAGTCGTAATTTTATTCATTAAAAATAACCTCCTAAGTTTTCTTTTATTAAATTTTCTGTTTAAAAAACAAGAAGTCCCACAAAATTTGCAGGACTTCCTAATAAATGGTGTACCCGACGGGACTCGAACCCGCAGACCTTCAGAGTCGGAGTCTGACATTCTACCAATTGAACTACAGGCACATATTAATAAAATATACTTTTTAAGAAAAAGTATATTTCAAACACATATATTATGATAATTCATATCGCCTACTATGTCAATTATTTTTTACTCTTTTCTTTTCATATTACAATGTAAAAATTCTCAGTCATTTGAACAAATTTCCTTGATTTTCTGTCAAATAAAATGTATTCTATTTAATGGATAGATATTTTAAATTGGAAAAGGAGAGTGATGTGCAATGGATAGTTATCCGTTGCAAAGTATTAAAAATTTAAAACCTATCTGTTAACAGTATCTTAGTCGCAATAGTAGTTTGGCTTTGATTACTCGTTAGCCGATAGTACTACTATAATTAAAAACAAGGAGTGTGTTGCGATGATAAGATACTATAAAACTATCGATTCTAAGCTAGAAAAAATAAACGAGCCAGAAGAAGGATGCTGGATCAACCTTGTTGAGCCTAATCAGAGCGAGATACACGAGATATATGACCATACTGACATAGATATCGAAAGTATCAATGCTGCTCTGGATGAGGAGGAACGTTCAAGAATCGAAGTAAATGACAACCATACTCTTATCCTTATAGATATACCTATAGATGAGAGTGACTCACATAACTCGTTATACAGCACTATACCGCTTGGTATAATAATTACCGAAGATGTAATTCTTACAGTATGTAGTGAACAGACAAAGATTCTTAATGACTTTATTGTCGGTCATATAAAGGATTTCTACACTAATATGAAGTCTCGTTTTCTTCTTCAGATTTTGCACAAAAATGCATCTTACTACCTACACTATCTAAGAAGAATAAACAAGATGACTACTACTCTAGAAAAAGAAATATATGACTCAATGCAGAACAAGCAGCTTATTCAGTTACTAGAGCTTGAAAAATCTCTGGTTTACTTCTCTACTTCATTAAAATCTAATGAGTTAGTGCTTAATAAGATGCTTAAAACATCAAGTATTAAGAAGTATCACGACGACGACGCGATGTGGAACCACGCTGAGAACGCTCTGCGCGAGGTCCTGACCGAGCTGGGCATCCACTTCACCGAGGAGATCGGCGAGG
>UQCY01000240.1 GCA_900539645.1 uncultured Clostridium sp.
AGTAATCAATTCTAACCTTTTTTCTTTTTAAAACCTTCATTACTTCATTAAATCCTATAACTGTGTCGGCTATCGTAGCTACTTTTTTCCCAGATGAATAGATAGTTTTTTTATTTTCTTCACATTTTAAACTATCTATTTCACTGTATGGTATAGATTTTTTACCAAAAAGACTTATTACCTCAATCCCGTCTTTTTCTATTTCTATTCTCCAACTTTTCATCATCAAGAATTTAATAAAAATAACCGCTATTATACAGCTTATGACCATTCTTGGAGTTGCTGCTTTTTCCATTCCAAATCTAGCAGTCATTATAACTCCTGCAAGCCCAAACGCTCCCATAGCTAATAAGAAGAACTTCTGGTACTGCACTCTATATTTTAGAGTAGTATCAAATTTTTCCTTTGGTAGTTTTTTAGTTTTAGCTGTTACCATCTCTATAAACTGATAA
Organism: uncultured Clostridium sp.; assembly: GCA_900539645.1. GTDB lineage: Bacteria > Bacillota > Clostridia > Peptostreptococcales > Peptostreptococcaceae > Peptacetobacter. The sequence continues at coordinate 453 of UQCY01000240.1, forward strand.
ACTACTGGTAAAGCACAAATTATTGTCGTTAAAGTATTTAGCATTTTTCCCTCTCCTAATTTAAGTTTCCTTCACTATAATAACATAATAAAACGTTTTTTTAATCAAATTTTATAAATTAATAATCTAATATTTCTGTATTTTTTGTGAATATGGTATAATTTAGAAAAACTAATAAAATAGGAGTTGATATTTTTGTTTAAGATAAAGCATTTTAACGAACTTAGTTTAAACGAATTTTATGAAATTGCAAAAGCAAGATATGAAGTTTTTGCATGCGAGCAACATATTTTTGAAGAAAATGACTTTGACGATACAGATAAAGTTTCTTATCATGTATTTTCATACGATGAAGATAAAATAATAGCTTATTTGAGAATAATTCCAAAAGAATTCAGCCATTATGAGAATACCGGAATAGGTAGAGTTCTTGTTTTAAAAGAATACAGAAGATCTGGACTAGCAAAGAAAATGGTCGACGCAGCTGTTGAATTTATTACTGAAACTTTAAAAGAAGATAGTATCTCACTTTCTGCACAAGAATATGTTTGCTCTCTTTATGCAAAATGTGGTTTTGTTCCTGTATCCGATGTATATATGGAAGCTGGAATACCTCATGTTGAAATGGAGTACAATAAATTTAAAAATATAAAAGTTCTTATGGAAAAAAATAATCCAACAGAATACCCTAAATTTGACCTTCCTGAAGGATTTTCAATAGTTAAATATAAGGACGGTTATGAAAAAGATTGGGCTCAGATTCAGACTGATTTAGACCAATTTGAAAATTTAGAAGATGCATTAAAATGTTTTAAAGATACTTTTTTAGATGGTACTGATGATGTATATAAAAAGTGTTTCTTTATACAAGATAGTAAAGGTAAAAATATTGCAACAGCTTCAATCTGGGATGGAAATCATTTTGGAAAAACTCTTCAAAGAATTCACTGGGTTGCAGTTTCTAAAGAGTGCCAAGGACTAGGACTTGCAAAATGCCTAGTTTCTGCTGCATTAGATGTTTTTAATGAGTTAGGATTTAAAGATTATATCTATCTAACATCTCAAGTATCTAGCTACAAAGCACTTAATATATACTCAAAATTTGGCTTTACTCCATACACAGATAAAATGCCTATAAACTGGGGTATGGACGAAAAAGAATTTGAAAGAGATACAAAATACGCTTGGAAACAGATTAAATTACTTTCAACAAAAAAATAATATTAAATAAAAATTGGATGTTGTAAAACTTAGCTAATTACAACATCCTTTTTTATTTTAATAGTTATATGTACTCATCATTTTCTTTATATCTTCTTTTATATCATCTACTAGTTTTTTAGGCTCTAAAACAGTCACATTAGGTCCCATTCCAAGTATCCAGCTTTTTATCTGCTCATAACCCATCATTCTAGCTCTAAATTCTATGCTTCCATCACTTAATTCCTTAATACTCTGTTTTGAGCTCCATCTTTTTTCACTTACTATAGTTGCAAATGGCTCTCTTATAATTAGATGAATTTCTATTTCTTCTCCTTTGAAATTTCCAATAGAGTTTTTAGTGTATTCATGTATATCAAAATCTTCGTCTATTTTATACTTTTCATCCATTATGCTAAGCTTGCTGATTCTGCACAGTTTGAAATCCCTAACTTCTTTTCTATTTTCACAGTATGCTATAAGATATGTATCGCCTTCATAGTTGTATATTCCATATGGATGAAGAACTCTCTCAGATTCTCCTGATTTTATT
>UQCY01000241.1 GCA_900539645.1 uncultured Clostridium sp.
AAATAGTAACTTCATAATAAAAAAACTACTAACAATCATTATGTGAGTAGTTTTTCCTTGTACCAGAATAACAAACTGAAGATAAGAGATATATCTGCTCAAAAGCGACAATACTGCAAGCGCCCCACAACTGCTGAATGTTGTGGGGCGCTGAAGCCTGGAGCCAAGAGCAGATATACTCTTGTCCTTTTTATTTAGTTCCGAATAATCTATCTCCAGCATCTCCTAAACCTGGTAATATGTATCCATGTTCATTTAATCTTTCGTCAAGAGCTGCTACAAATATATCAACGTCTGGATGATATTTGTGAACTTCTGCTATTCCTTCTGGAGAAGCTACTAAGTTAACTAATTTAACACTTTTAGCTCCTTCTCTTTTAACAACGTCTATAGCTGCAACTGCAGAACCACCAGTAGCTAACATTGGGTCTACAACTATCATATCTCTTTCGTTTATATCCTTAGGGAATTTGCTGTAATATTCAACTGGTTTTAAAGTTTCTGGGTCTCTGTATAGACCAACATGACCAACTTTAGCAGCTGGAACTAATGAAAGTAATCCGTCTACCATTCCTAATCCCGCTCTTAATATTGGAACGATACCTAATTTTTTACCAGCTATTACTTTAGCTTTAGTCTTAACAAGTGGAGTTTCTATTTCAACTTCTTCAAGTGGAAGATCTCTTGTTATTTCGTATCCCATAAGCATAGTTATTTCTGTTAATAATTCTCTGAAATCTTTTGCTCCAGTGTTTTTATCTCTCATTAAAGTTAATTTGTGCTGAACTAATGGATGATCCATTATTACTACTTTGTTCATATAGATAAGCCTCCTAAAATTTTAATATGTTAAACAATAAAAATTGTTTTATGCGTAATCGATTATTAATATACACACACTTTTTCATATTATACCAAAAATCTTAACATTTTTCATCTGTTTTTTGTATTTTGCTTAAAAATAATAAAATTAATTCATTTTATTATTAAAAATTCAAAATAAATTCATACAAAAACACGAAAATTCTTTAATTATTTTGATTATATCTTCGTGTTTTTATATCCTCTCTCTGCTGATTAACAGCTTTATTCAAAATATCGCCCTCTAAATATTCGACCATATCCAAATAATCTAGAGATTCATTAAAATATCCTATATTTGACGCTGCTGTAGACAGAGATAAATAATATGCATTTTTAGCGTCTTTAGTACGAGGATGATTTAAAATATTTTTTAAATCACAGTATAATTGGTAATCATCTTTTGCCTCATTATACTTTTCAATAATTTTATTGTACTCCTCTGTAAATTTTTTATTCTTTCTTTTTTCACTAGAAGTTGCAAGTGCAGAAAACAATACGAAATGTACAATCCAAACAGCGACAACTATAACAGTGAAAAGCAAAGTACTTTTTATACGATTTATAAAACAGATTGGAATTAGTAGAGCCAATATTAAAGTAGAAACATAGGCAAACGACGACTTTCTATTTTCCCACTTTATTCCACTATACTTCTTGCTACTCATATCATTTAAATTTTTGGCTGCAAGTACAGAAATAATATACCCTAGATTTTCTGTCTGATTTGGTAGATTATTGTTGCTTTTCTTACTTGCATATAATTGATATCTCGTTCCGCTCTTAAATTGGATAATTATCTTCATACCGAAAATACCATTTTTCAAGGCAATTCCCTGCATATCTTTAAATTTAAAGAAATGATAATCAGTCGCCTTATCGACCTTTAACTTACTCATAAATCCAAACAAAAGTCCTTCATTATTTATAGAAATTATACAATTTTGATTAAATGATACATTATTTATCTTTTGAATAACTGCTAGAATTAAATGATTAGGAATTGAATAAATCTCTTTAAACACATTTGGTAAAACTTGATCCGTCATAACTTTATATAAAATCTCTTCATCGTACATAAGCTTCATAGGAAAAACTCCTTTCTATAAGGACTGAACCTCCCATGACTAAAATCACGAGCGTTCTTGGTTAGTTTAATAAAATATTATCTATAACTATATTATAACTTATAATATAAAAAACCAAATGAAAAATCTGAGGAAAATAACACTAAAATAAAAAATCTCGCGAATTACAATTTAACAAACTGCAATAAAAAGAAGCTATTTAATTATGGTAAACAAATTTACAATGCATTGCCGAAGAATAACATG
>UQCY01000242.1 GCA_900539645.1 uncultured Clostridium sp.
GTAATGTAACTTATGAATTTAGTTCTGCATATAAAGAAGGAACTGTTTTAGAACAGAGTACTTCAAATGGTAAGATATCACTTGTAGTAAGTAAGGGTGAAGATACAGCTAATAAACCAACAGTTCCGACTCCAGAAGATCCAAATGCTAACAACGGTGGTTCTAGCAACAATGGTGGAACAAATAATAACGGTGGTTCTAGCAACAATGGTGGTTCATCAAGTGGAGGAGACCATAACAGCGGTGGTTCATCAGGCGGTGGATCTGACAATGGTGGCTCATCAGGAGGTGGATCTGACAATGGTGGCTCATCAGGAGGAGATTCAGGTGGTTCATCAGGCGGTGGATCTGACAATGGTGGCTCATCAGGAGGAGATTCAGGCGGTTCATCAGGTGGAGAATCTGGTGGCGGAGAATCTGCTGAATAAGAAAATAATAATTTAAGATAAATAAAAAAGTATCCTTTCAATCGGGGGATACTTTTTTTATGATAATTTGGAGGAATATAAAATGAAAAAAACAGCGGTTATAACAGGTGCTTCTAGAGGAATTGGAAGGGCAATAGCTATAGAATTTGCAAGAAATGGATATAATGTATTGGCAAATTATAATAACTCAGAAAAAGAAGCTAAAGAAGTGGAAAAAATGTTAATTGAAGAAGGATGTAGTGTAAAAATTTTTAAGGCAGATGTTTCTAAAAGTCTAGAGGCAGATGCTATGATAGATTATTGTTTAAAAGAGTTTGGAAGATTGGATGTACTTGTAAATAATGCGGGTATAAGCCAGGACAAGTTATTTACGGATATAAGTGATGAAGAATGGGAAAAAATGATGTCTGTAAATGTCACAAGTGTGTTTAACTGCTCAAGAAAAGCACTTCAACATATGATATGGGAAAAAAGTGGAAGTATTATAAATATAACATCTATGTGGGGAGAAACTGGTGGTTCTTGTGAGGTGCACTACTCAGCTTCAAAAGCAGCGATAATCGGTATGACAAAGGCACTAGCTAAGGAAGTAGGCCCTTCTAATATAAGAGTAAATGCAGTATCTCCGGGTGTAATAATGACAGATATGTGCGCATATTATGGAGAGGAAACTTTAAATGAACTAAAAGAGGAAACTCCTTTAATGAGGTTAGGAAAAGCAGAGGATGTTGCAGAAACTGTATATTATTTAGCAGACAAAGCATCATTTATAACTGGTCAGGTTGTAGGAGTTAATGGAGGAATGGTTATATAAATTTGTAAAATGTTACAATTAATTATAAAAAACGTTTTCTGATTTAAAAAAATATGCACATATTGGAAAATACTATTATAAAATTACTTGTAAAACTAGTACACTATTGTTATAATATAGTCAAATGGCAAATTTTTGATAGGCCATTTAAGGGAATAATAAAAATCACAAGTGAGGAGTGAATTTAATGAAAATAGTAGAAGGATACATGCCTTTTAAAGAGTACAAAACATATTATCGTATAGTAGGGGAACCAAATCCAGAAAAAGCTCCTATAATATTACTTCATGGTGGCCCAGGGTCTACACACAACTACTTTGAAGTGTTAGACAAAATGGCTGAAATGGACAATAGACAGATAATAATGTACGACCAGATAGGTTGTGGAGAATCATTCGTTGAAAATAGACCTGACCTATGGACAAAAGAAGTTTGGATAGAAGAATTAATGGCTTTAAGAAAACACTTAGGACTTGATGAAGTTCATATACTTGGACAGTCTTGGGGTGGAATGCAGCTTCTTGAATATATATGCAACTACAAACCAGAAGGTGTTAAAAGTATAATACTATCTAGTACACTTCCAGCATCTTGGATGTGGGGCTTAGAACGGAAAAGATTAATATCTATGCTTCCAGAAGATATGCAGAAAGCTATAGACTACGCAACTGCAAACAATGATTATTCTTCTCCAGAATATCAGGCAGCAGAAGCTGAATACATGAGACGTCACGCTGCAGGTTCTTACGGTGAAGGAGATCCAGAATGCTTAACTAGACCAGTTAAAAAAGGTGCTGAAGCATACGTAGTTGGTTGGGGACCAAATGAATTTACTCCTCTTGGAACATTAAAAACTTACGATGTTACAGAACAGTTAAAAGATATAAAAGAACCAGCTCTAGTTATATCAGGAGGAAACGACTTATGTACTCCATATATAGCTAA
>UQCY01000243.1 GCA_900539645.1 uncultured Clostridium sp.
TATTCACTCTGATGGAAATCTGAAGTTGGAACAACATATGCATCGATTCCATTTTTTCTCATTAATTCGCGAAGTTTCGCTATTCTTTCTTTAACAGTCATTATAATTTACCCCCTATTGACTTTAATAATATAATTTTATATTTAAATATTTTCTTTTTTTTCAAAATTGAAAATATTTACTTGCTTTTAAAAAGCTGCTCCACACAAGTGAAACAGCTTTTATATACTTTTAATTATTAAGCTTCTTCGTCCTCTTCAACTAATTTAGATAATCTCTTATCTAGGACAAATAAGACTACTGCTGATATGAATGCTATTATAGCTATTCCTATACATACGCTTGTGAATTTGAATCCACCTTCGAATGTAGCTGAGAATATTGGTCCGTATAATAATGAAGATATGAATGTAGCTATACCCCAAACAGCCATCATTGTTGATAAGTAACGGCTTGGAGAATATTTACTTATGAATGCATGTCCTAGTGGTGAGAAGAACATTTCACCTAGTGTTAGAAGGAATGCAAATCCTAGTAACCAAACAACACTTATTTTTCCACCGCCACGAGCTATATCTAAAACTGCGAAGAATAAGTAAGATACACCAAGTATACCTATACCAACACCAGTCTTTTTGAATAAAGACATATCTCCCTGTGGTCTAGTAGCAAGTTTTCTCCATAACATAGCTGTTATTGGTCCAAGTATTACACAGAACATAGAGTTTGCAGCATCGAACCAAGTAGTTGGAACTTCGTATCCTGCAACAACCCAGTTCATATGTTCAGTCCAGTAGTAGTAAACTGGTAGATATGCAAGGTTCCAGAATATCCAGAATATAACTGAGAATCCAGCTACAAGGAATATAGCAGCGATTCTTTTCTTTTCAACTTTAGTAAGTGGTTCTTTTTTAGAAGCTTCTTTCTGAGCAGCTTTTTCAGCTCTTTCTCTTTCAAGTTCTTCTGCTGTTTTTTCTAGTTTGAATGGTTTTTTACCAACTTCACCCATGTAACGGTTACCAAGAACGAAGAACCATATAGCACCAGCCCACATTGATATAGCAGCTAATTTGAAGCAAGGAGCAAATCCTAGTACTCCATTTTTAGCGAATACGTCTTTGTATAGTATACCAACTAAGAAAGTACCTATGAAAGCACCAGTGTTAACTAATGTATAACGGATAGAGAATGCAGAGTCGACCTGATCTTTATCAGTTATTATACGTCCTATAAGTGCACCAGTTTTGTATAGACCTAAACCTATACTTACACAAAGTATCATAACATAAACCATAGCTGGAGATTTTGCTATTGATCCACACCAATAACCTACACCAACTATTGCCATACCTATTGGAGTTGTATAACGACCACCTATATATCTATCGGCGATAACTCCTCCTAGTAATGGTCCAAGATAAGCAAATGCTGTTAATAATGATTGCATTGTAGCACCCTGTGATTTAGAAAGTCCAAGACCTCCTGTTGCAACAGATGCTGTTACGAAAATAAGTATCAGTGAACGACCTAGGTAGTAAGCAAGACGTTCAAAGATTTCAGTTGTACCACATACCCAAAATCCCTTTGGATATCCTTTTTTCTTTGTTTCTCCCATTTCGAACAAAATTCCCTTCTATTTTTTTATTTCAGCTAATTTTTTATTGCCGCTGTAGCAATAACAATGCTATTAAATTAACATTAAATAGTGGTAATTTATATTTTAAATTACTCCTTTTTTCAATTACATTTTAATATATTTACCTTGTTTTATCAACGAATTTCTTAGTATAATAACAAAGTTATATTAATAAATTTATATTATAAGTTATATTATTTTAAATCCATAGACTTTATGATTACGTTTTCCAACTAATTTTTTATTATTTTTTTATCAATCTTGCTTAAGTTTTGTAATTTTTACTGTATTTTTAATCGTTATTCTTTCAATTTTTTAGTTTTTTTATTATTCCCCAATTTTAATTTATCCTTTTTAAAGATATTTTTTTAATATTTTATGTAGTTTTTTAATTTTTTCTAATTATAACTTTTCGTTATCAATATACAATCTATGTTACACTTTATATTTTGGAGTTGTATTTTTTCTTTGGTAATAAATTTTGTCAAATCAAGTAGGGGCTAACTTGTAGCCCCTCTCACACCACGGAGCGTGCCGTTCGGC
>UQCY01000244.1 GCA_900539645.1 uncultured Clostridium sp.
ACTATCTCCATATCCTAGCATTATATCTCTTATTCCAGCATCGTCTATTTTATCTGATTCTAATATAAATTCAGTACAGTATCCGAATTTTATATCTTCTGTAGATGTAGTATCTGCTGATGATAGAGATACATTTTTAAGTTCTGCTTTTTCTGCTGTTGCTGGAACTACTGCTTTTCCAACTATTGCAAGATAGAACCCTTCTAATATAAGTGTTAACCCTTTACCACCTGAGTCTACAACCCCAGCGTCTTTAAGGTTTTTAAGTAGGTTAGGAGTATTTTCTAATGATACATTAGCTTCTCTAACTACTTTTCCTAAGAATTTTTCAATATTATTTTCTCTCTTAGCTAATTTAACCGCATATTCAGCAGTTTCTCTTATAACTGTTAGTATAGTACCTTCTACTGGTTTTATAACAGCTTTGTAAGCAGTATCTGAACCACCTTTTAAAGCTTTTGCTAAATCCACAGTTGAAAGTTTTTCTTTACCTTCAACAGATTTTCCTATACCTCTGATTATCTGTGATAATATAACCCCAGAGTTACCTCTAGCACCCATTAAAGATCCTTTTGATAACGCCTTTGCTATTTTAGTTATATCGTCTTCTCCTACTTTTTCTAATTCCTTCATTGCATAAGATATAGTAAGTGACATATTTGTACCAGTATCTCCATCTGGAACTGGGAATACATTTAGTTTATCTACTAAATCTTTACTATTCTGAAGATTATTAGCACCCGAAACAAACATTTCTCTGAATGCTTTGGCTTTTATATATTCGGTCATTTTTTTCCTCCTATTTTACTCTTATACCCTGTACATTTATATCTATTTTAGTTACTTTAACTCCGATTAATTTTTCGACTGTGTATTTTATTTTATCTATTATATTGTTAGCAACTGTAGATATATTAATTCCATACTGCATTATTACGAAAAGTTCTATTTCGACAGAATTATCTTCAGTTTCTTCTACTTTTACACCTTTTGTCGCATTTTCACCCTTTAAAAGTTCAACTATTCCTTTAGTTCTTGATGCAAGTCCAACTAGCCCATAACTTTCCATAGCTGCTCTATATGCAACCTGTGCTATTACATGCTTATCTATTTCTATACATCCGTATTCATTTATTATTTTTGCGGTCATGGTTCTGAACCCCCTCTTAAAAGTTTTTTGCCGATTATTATTTTCACTCGGCATAAATACATAAAGTATCTATTTTCTAGTCGATATAAACAATATGATACTATAATCTGGTTATAAATTAAACCTATATAGCATATAATAATCTAACTTTAACAATAATATCAAGTCTTTTTATCAAATAAACTTTTTTATTTTTACAAATTAGAAAACTTTTTGTTTACATTATCAGCATTTATATATATAATTTTATATGATAAATAGATATTCTTCAATATCTTCAAAAGAAATATATTTTTTTCTTGCAAAACTTTGTTGTTTATGATATTATAAATATGTTTTTAGTCTTTAAATAGTTATTTATTTTTTAAGGAGGTGCACGGTAAATGTCAAGAGTATGTAGCGTATGTGGTAAAGGTAAACATTCAGGAAACACAGTATCACACTCAAATAAACACAACAAAAGAACTTGGTCTGCAAACTTAAGAACTGTTAGAGTTGTAGAGAACGGAACTCCAAAAAGAGTTAAAGTTTGTACAAGATGCCTACGTTCTGGAAAAGTTGAAAGAGCTTAATTAAAATTTTGTTCGTGAGATCAAAGGTCTACCAAAAAGGGTAGACCTTTTTTTATTGCTTAATATATAGAAACGGTAGGCTAAATATCCCATCTCTGCTCCAGGCTTCGACGTGTGTGTTAGTAAATTATTTTGTTGCATTTAAAACCCACGTCTCCAGATTGTCGCTAGATCTGGGATATTTAGCCTACCTTTCACATTATTAAATCTATAAAAATGCGGTAAATAACATTTATATTTTCCCAATCATTTATAATATGAGACCTCATAAATAATATATTTATTTTACAAAATTGCTATATGTATTCCTCTAAAATGCCGAAACTTTTATCAATAATTTTGCAATAAGCTTTTTTTGTATAGTTATCATAATTTTAATAACTTATATATATGGGTATAAATCAAAA
>UQCY01000245.1 GCA_900539645.1 uncultured Clostridium sp.
CTTTTTTTATTTTTTTGTTGTTATTTTTTTGATTTTTGAAAATTACTATTTTTATTCTTTTTAATATTTTAAAATGTTTTAAGTATATAATTAAAATATTCGAGAAGTTATAATGTTTTTGAATATATAATGAAATTTTTATGATTTTTCTATAGATTTTTTTGATTGAATACTTTAAAATAGGGTAGATATTTAATTATGTAAAATAAAAAATAAATTGTGTACTTTATTTAGCTTATGAACAGAATTATGCTGAATCAGGCTCAGCAATATCAAATCAAATCAAATTAAATCCTGGAGAAAATGAAATAAAAATCGACAAGTTAATTAAAAAAGTAACTAGTAATAGTGTTACTGCATCACAGGATGTTGCTACACTTCTTGGAATGTTCTGGCAGTTACATCTTGCATATGAACCAGGGTATACTTCACAGATGTTAAAAAATAATACTGATAAAGATTTAAAAAATGATTCATATTATGCAAAAATGAATAGATTATATAGAAATCTTACTACAGACGAAGAAAAAATGGATAAAGATCAGTTATTAATATTAAAAGCATCTGAAGCTGCTGGAAAAGATTTAAGAGGATTCTTTGCTAGTTGGGGATTAGTTGCAAATGATACTACAAAGGTATACTTACAGCAGTTAATGGAAAAAGGAAAAATAACGACTGAAACTAGCAAAAATCTATAAACAAAATTTATATTTTATTCAATTATCAATTAATTATTATAAAATTTCACAAAAAGGTAATTTATTGGTATAATATAAAGAGTATCTGTCAATAATATAAGATTAAGTGGATAATTGATTTTTTGGTAGCTTATTTAAATTATCCAAGTATCTAAGAAAAACACAGAAAAAATAAAAAGTACATAAGGAGGGCAATATGAATTTGAGATCTAAATTTATCGGTATTATACTTGCTGGGATATTATCGATTTCAATGACATTCACTGGATGTTCATCGAATAACAATACAGATGAAAATTCATCTAATAATTCGAGTACATCAACAAGTATTTCGTCTTCAGATAATGATGCATCAAATTCGGCATCTGATACGGCAGAAGATCAGAGCGATAAGTCTCGGTCGAATAACGACACATTGTCTGATGGTGATGTACAAATTCACTTTATCGATACAGGAAATAGCGATGCAATTCTAATAGATGATGGTGGAGTTGCTATGCTTATCGATGCAGGGGACAACGACGACGAAAGAGCAGTAGTAAATTATTTAAATGGACGGGGAGTAAAGGATATTAAATATCTTGTTTCTACTCATGCACACGCTGACCACGCTGGAGGACTAGATGAGGTCGTTAAAAAGTGTAAAGTAGAAACTGCATTTGTTTCCAATGGAGATGCAGATACTCGGACATATAGAGATTTTATCATGGCGCTTTCAGATAAAGGGCTAAACCCTACAGTGCCACTTGAAGGAAAAAAATTTAAGCTAAAAAATTCTTATTTTGAAGTTTTCAACACTAATGGAGGCAGCGACACAAATAATGAATCTCTTGTAGTTCTATTAACTCATGGAAATGACAAGATGCTATTTATGGGAGATGCTGAGGAAGAGGTTGAACACGAGATTTTAAACAAGATGCAAGATGTAGACTTATTAAAAGTTGGACATCATGGTTCACATAGTAGTACGACAGATGCATTTTTAGATAAGACAAAACCAGAGTATGCGGTTATTTTATGTGGAAGAAATAATAAGTATGGACATCCTCACAGGGAAACTATGCAGAAATTAAAGGATAGAAACATAGCTGTTTACAGAACTGATGAGAGTGGCGATTTACTATTTACATCAAACGGAAATGGAATAACTACAAATTGTAAGAAGGGAGATTATAATTCTGGCAGCAATTCTACTGCAGAATACTCATCAGATCCTTCATATGAAGAAAACTATTCAGAAACAAGTTCTTCAGATAACTCAGATAATCTAAAGACTGTGTATTGGACTAAGAATGGTAAGGTGTACCATAAGTATAGAGATTGCTCAGGACTTAGAAAGAGTAAAAACGTCTTATCAGGAAATATCTCAGATAGTGGAAAACCAAGACTTTGCAAAATATGCGAAGGAAGATAGTCTAAAAAAAC
>UQCY01000246.1 GCA_900539645.1 uncultured Clostridium sp.
GGGAACAATTTTATAAATTTCATGGATGCTTATGTAAAAATAAATGCTTATGGAAAGTTTTCGTCCCCTTACGGGGAACAATTTTATAAATGAAATAGTTTTTCCTATTGGATGTGAAGCTATAGCAAGAGTTTTCGTCCCCTTACGGGGAACAATTTTATAAATTATTATATACGTGAATAGTAAATACTATATATATTTGTTTTCGTCCCCTTACGGGGAACAATTTTATAAATTTAATATTCTTAGTCTTTCTTATAAAGATAGTAGAAGTTTTCGTCCCCTTACGGGGAACAATTTTATAAATCCTACCCTCTGTACATATTGACATTACTGGGCTGAAAATGCAATTATCGAGCATGCAAACGGCTTCCTATTTTTTTAGCCTAAAATCTTAAAAATTTAGTGTAAAAAGTGGCTAAAACGTTGAAATTTCAACATCGAGCACGACGATTAAAAAAAGAAAATAAATTTGATAAATGAATTTAAAAAATTAATTCATTATCGCAATATATCTATAAGTAATTATACTATTAAAAATAGCAAAAATCAAGGAAATAAATTCTTGCAAACACAAAACAGATAATAAAAAAAAAGACAATTTTACAAAGTTGATATATAATAAATACAAGAAGAAAATAAAAATTATTCTGAAAATAAATAAGAGAAAAGGATGATTAAAAATGGCTAGTCTATATATAACAAAAAATGGAGTATCGCTTGGTTTAAAAGCCAATAGAATTTACATTTCCAAAGAAGGAGAGGAAACAAAAGAAATTCCAATACACAAAGTAGATAGGATAATAATATTTGAAGGTGTAAAAATAAGTAGCAACCTAATTCAATATGCCATAGAAAATAATATAGAAATAAATTTTTTGAAAGGAAATGGTCAATATTTAGGAAGAGTATCTGGTGGAGAATACGATAGAGCAGAGATTGTAAGGAAACAAATTCTTCTTACTGGGGATGAGAATTTTAGAGTAGAAATGTCTAAAAAAATAATTAAATCTAAATTGTCAAATCAGATTACAATTTTGCTAAGAAGAAAGAAAATTGATGAGTCGATAACTAAAAATATAGACTTAATAAAAAGAATGAAGGAAAATATAGAAAACTGTAAAAGTGTTGAAGAAATCATGGGGCACGAAGGTATTTCTGCTAAAGAGTATTTTGAAGGAATATCAAAAACTATAAATGAAGAGTTTGCATTTGATGGAAGGAGTAAAAGACCACCTAAAGATATGTTTAATGCTATGATAAGTATGGCATATACGTTATTATTTTCAGAAATTAATTCTATGGCTGCATCAAAAGGTCTTTATGTATATGCAGGATTTATGCATAGTGATAAAAAAGGTCATCCTGCATTAATCAGTGATTTTATGGAGGAATGGAGATCTATAATATGTGATAGCATCGTTATATCCATAATAAATAAAAAATGGATAAAAAAAGAAGACTTTAACTTTAATGATGATGGAAGTGTATATTTAAATCAGGAAGGAAGAAAAATATTAGTAGAACATATGACTAGAAAGTTAAATGGTGAAATAAATTACTTTGGGAAAAGTATGACTTATAGAGAGGCGCTATCTAGACAGATAGATAGTTTTATAGATGTCTTGAAAAATGATGATATTTCTTTATATAAAGTATCAAATACAAGATAAATTATGTTTAGTATAAATAAAATGTATTAATAAAAAGAGGTATATATTATGAAGATAAAATTAAAACCTAATAAAAAACAATATAAATCTGTGATGAAGGTAAAAGATACTTTTGACTTTTTTGCGGATAAAGTGGGTAAAGATGATAAAAAGAGTATAAAAAAGGGGAATGGAATAAGAACTTTGGTTATATATGATATTACAGATAATAAGAAAAGAAGGGAAATAGTGAAGTTTTTAAGTGGATATGGTGTTAGAGTACAGAGGTCTGCGTTTGAAATGGTTTTGGATAAGAAGAAAACAAAGGAATTAAAAAGAGGATTAAAAGCATTTGATGGAGATGGAGATAAGGTGAATATATATCAATTTGGTAAGTTTACTAAAATAATTAGATATGGATTCAATTTGGAAGAGAAGTACGAAGATGATGATTTTATCATATAAATAAAA
>UQCY01000247.1 GCA_900539645.1 uncultured Clostridium sp.
AGAGAAAGGTCGCCGTCCTGTCATGGGGTTATGTACGTTCGGGTGTCAGATGAATTATTACACAATGAAGAAATAACCTAGTAATATCAATGCTTTTACGTTGTTTACTAGGTTATTTTTTTATTTTTTATATATAAAAGTATGTGTTAATCCATTTTTAAATACTATTGAGTCAACTCTAGCATTTGAGATAATAATTCTATCTATTATGTTAGAGAAGAAGTCTTTTAATATTTTTCTACCACCATCAAGAGTCAATTCTCTTACAGTATTATTATCTAAATTTATATTCAAGTTGAATAAAAAATCATTCATATTATCAATAAATAAAAAATCAGTATCGCAGTTTAGGTTATTTTTTATCTCTAAAGTTTCTAGCTTGTTTTTTAATTCTTTTATTTTTTTATCAATATCATTCTTTTTTTCGTAGTACATATTCTCATCCATATCATGGTCAGAGTATAGGTATAGGTTAATCAATCTCTCTTTGGCTCTTTCAAGATTGTTTAAAGATGAGGTTATTTTTTCGTGTTCATGTTTTATGAAAGTATTGTTTACACTATCCTCTTTTTCATCATTGTATTCATAAGTTATATCTTGTTTTGTTTTCTGGAAGTAATTTATAGCTATAAATGTATCTCTGATAGAATCTTCAGTTAGTAGAACATCCTCAAACAAATCTCCAGAAAGTAGTAATGATTCAAGAGCCTCAGAACTCATACAAACTACATTAAAACTTTTTATAAAGTTAAGAACATAATGCAGAACAAAATCACCAATAGATACATCTGATACAGACATCTTGTTGTGACAAGCTCCACCTTTTGTTCTAGCACCGCAAACATATCTAGTAGGTCTGTAACCATCACTTCTAGCTCTATCAAGACAAGCCTCAAATTTACGACCACAATCTTTACAAACCAATAACCCACCAAATATATGCTGAACATAGTTTTTCTGTCTCCAACGTGCAGAATTTCTTTTAGAGTTAAATTCTATTATTTTGTTACATCTATTCCACTGATCCTTTGATATTATACCTATATGATTATCTTCTTTTATAACCCATTCATCTTTTGATTTCTTTTTTCCTCTACCAGATTCACGATAGTTATATCTTAAAGTACCATAGTAGAAGGGATTGTGGAGTATATCACCAACTGTTTTACTGGTCCATGTTCCACCACGTTTGGTAGCTATGTTATTATCATTTAGAAAGTTTGATATTTTTACAGTTGATTTTACATCTTCATACATATCAAATATGAGATGAATTGTTTTAGCTTCAGATTCGTTGATTACAGGATACTTAGTTTCCTCATCATAGTCATAACCCAAAGGAACATTTGCACCATTCCACATACCTTTTTCTGCTCTTGCAAGCATTATTGAAGTAACCCTCTCAGAAGTTAATTTTCTTTCAAGTTCGGCAAATACAAGTATTATTTTAAGCATTGCTTCGCCCATAGCAGAGCTAGTATCAAACTGTTCATTTTTAGATATAAATGTACAATCATATTTTTTTAGTTCTTCATACATATCGCAGAAGTCTAGTAAATTTCTGCTAACTCTATCTATTTTCCAAACGAATAGATGAGAGAACTCTTTATTTCTAATACGTTCCATCATCTCTTGGAATGCTGGTCTATTTGTGTTTTTACCACTAAATCCTGCATCCTCAAAAATTTCATAATCATCTATATTAAAAGCATATTTTGCATAGTTTATAAGGTCTTGACGTTGTACTGGTAGTGAGTCCTTATCAATCTGATAAGTAGTACTAACTCTAATATAGAGAGCTGCTTTCATCTTTCTCAAGTACCTCATCATATATATCTAGTAGCTTTTTACAAGCAGCAGAGTAGAGAAGTCTTATAAATCGTATGTCATGCTTTAATAGTATTTGCTTGAGTGTATTAAGAAATTTTCCACATATTTTTATTTTTAATAGTAATATTTTCCATTGTAGTATTTTGAAATTCATATATACCACCTCCATGGAAATATTAAAACATATGTTTGATAGATGATAAACCACTAAAAAGTGGTGTTAGAATTAAGGGTGGCGAATTGTCAAGCTAAGTGCAACAGTTTATCATAAAATATCTCGAAGGGTGT
>UQCY01000248.1 GCA_900539645.1 uncultured Clostridium sp.
CAAGAAAACGATATATAATATAAGAAGATAACATAATAAAATAAATCGAAAAATAATATTTTTTTATAAAAACAAAAAAGTTTGTTAAATTTATTCATATTGTTAAAAGAAAAACAACTGTATGTATTAAACTATTAATTTATATTTTTAGGAGGATGAAAATATGGGACTAATTGCAAATTATCAAGAAATTAATACAGAAGACCTTGATAGAATTGTTGAAACTATCGAATCTGAAACTGAAATCAACTTATATAGAGAACTAGATAATTTAGCTAATAACGAAGAATTAAATCAATATAATATGGATAAAATGTGGGATTCTTTAAACTTCTTAATAACAGAGGAAACTCATGAGGACTTATCTTTTAAAAGTTTAATAACAGATGCTATTTTTGGTAGTTGCCAATTTCCAGATGATATGGTAGATATTTATCTTGCATTTGTAGCGCCAGATGGTGTATGTGATGTTGCTGATGCACTAAATGACATAGATATAGATGAGTATCTTGACGGATTTGATATGAAAAAATTTGCTACACACAGTGTGTATCCTAATATTTGGGATCAC
This sequence comes from uncultured Clostridium sp., assembly GCA_900539645.1. Lineage (GTDB taxonomy): Bacteria > Bacillota > Clostridia > Peptostreptococcales > Peptostreptococcaceae > Peptacetobacter. Next base: position 572 of record UQCY01000248.1, read on the forward strand.
GAGGATGAAAAAGAATTAATCAAATCAGATTTAAAAACTTGTTTTGAAGATCTTAAAGAATTCTACACTGAAACGGCTAAAAACGGAAACTGTGCTCTTGTATTCATAGGATAATATTAAAATTCTTTTAAAATCAAGATGATTTTTAACATCAAAAAAGACGGTGAATTTTTTCAACCGTCTTTTTTATATATATTTATTCTTCAATTTTTTCGCTCATTATTCCAAGCTCATCGATTTTCTTTTTAATTTCTTTTAAATCCTCAAAAGCTGTTCTTTTCTTTGCTGCATCTCTAAGTAAAGCTGATGGATGGTATGTTGCTATCATCCAACAATTCTTTTTCTTGTACCAAATACCATGCTCTTTAGTTATTCTAAACTTAGAATCTATAATAGACTGAGCTGCTATTCTTCCTAAACATACTATAATCTGTGGTTTTATTAGAGCAAACTGGTATCTTAAATACTCTATACAGCAATTTTTTTCGTCTGGCTCTGGATCTCTATTACCAGGTGGTCTACATTTCACAACATTTGCAATATAAACATCGTTTCTACTAAGGTCTATACAAGCAAGCATCTTATCTAGTAGTTGTCCAGCTGGTCCAACAAAAGGTACTCCAGAAAGGTCTTCCTTTTCACCAGGCCCCTCTCCAATAAGAAGTATCTTTGCTTTTCTATTTCCTCCACCTACAACTACATTTGTCCTGTTTTCTGCGAGTCTGCATCTATTACAGGTTTTGCAAGCAGATTCTAGTATTTCCCATGAAAACATACCTATCACCTAGCCTAATTTAAATTAATAAATTCATCATTATTTATGGTCATGGCATCCACAGTCACAATCAGCTGCGTGTTCTGCTTCATGAGCTTTTACTTCTTCTTCCATAGCTTTAAATTCCTGTACCATAACTTCATATTCAGGTAAATCTTTTTCTTCGTTTTCTTCACCTCTCCAGTCAGCGTACATCATCTGATCTCCATTAGTTAAAACTACTCTTCCTGATAAAGTTACATCGTCTATTTCTTCAAGTCTTTCTATATGTTTTTCAAGAGCATCTCCTTCCATTGGAGCATCTTCATCTAAACACTGTACTACCATTACTGGAGCATAGTATCCTTCTTCATCTACAACGTTAACTAAAACGTCTATCTCACCTTCCATACCTTCTGCAAATTCAGCTAGTGGCACATTAGTATCTATCATATCTAGTGGCACATATAAATTTTCTGTTAAGTATTTTATTACTCTATCCTGAACTAATTCTTTTGACATTTTTTATTCCTCCTAAAAGTTTTTAAATTATTTTAATTTCATATAATTATTTTACCACATTCTCTTTATACTTAACATTTTTATTTATACATTCAAATATTTTTTCTTCTTTTAAATTTTATTATTTTTATTGAATTAAAAACTCTTTTTATTATCATAATAATAGTATAACAATCTTTTTTTAATGAATAATTTGTAACTTATTTATTCATTTTCTTTACAATT
>UQCY01000249.1 GCA_900539645.1 uncultured Clostridium sp.
GTCTAAATGTGGTACTCATGCCTGCTCATAATCTTTACAAAAAGAATTCACCATATCAGCTATCTCTTTTTTGCCTTAAAATATTTTCCACTTATTTTTATAAGCACTCTTTCATCTGTACTCAAATCTCTCGCAACATATAATCTGTTCTCCTCCATCACGCCATCAAAATCGACTGCGTATCTATTTTGTATCATTAAAACCCCACCTACTATAAAATTATTATAATTTTTTCTTTTTATTATTTATCTTATCTTTTATTATATCAAATTAAACGACTCTATACACTAATCAATTAAAATTATCCGACAACTATTTTTCAAAATAAAAAAAGATGCCTCGAATTTTCAAGACATCTTTTTGATTTATTTTTTCATTTTTCTATATACGCCACCAGAAATATATTCTTTTTTAATCTGTTTTCCATTAGAGTCTTTATAGATTCTATAAGTTTTAAACTCTGTAGCATCTTTTTCGTCTTCTTTTGCTTTATTTTCAACAACTATATCTATGTTCTTCTTATCACCTGTATTTCCGTATATTGTACAGGTAAGTTGTTTATTTTGAACAGTATTTTTTATGTACACTGGATGGTCAAATGTATTTTTAAATTTAAAGTCAAGCCCTTCATCATTTACAGTAGCATCCCTTCCAAGTGGAACATATGTTAAAGATGAAGAATGGTTAGTAACACTTACAATATCCATACCTGATAATAATGCTGTGTTAAATATTGTAGATGACGTCTGGCAAACACCACCTCCAGCAGACTGTTCTAACTTACCATTTATTATTACAGGCGCTTCTTGATATCCATTCTTAGAGTTTGTCTTTCCAGTATATGAGTTATAAGAGAATACCTGTCCTGGCATTAGAAGTATATCACTAGTTACCTTTGCAGATTTTTCTACATTATGTGATCTCTGGTTATTAGACTTTTCAAAAGATGTAGTATACTCAGCTAACTTTGTGTTAACTGACTCAACATCTGACGTTTTTACTTTAGCCTCATTTTTTTCCATTACTAGAGGTATTGTTTCCTTCTTTTTATTATCTATACTCTCTGTTAAATTAGACAATGTTTTAGAGATATTTAGCTTTATACCGTCTGTAGATTTAGTAGTTTTTATGCTGCCGTCTATTTTTATAGTAGCATCTTTAGGTTCTTTATCCAATTTCTTCGCTATTTTCTCTATTTCTGCTTTCATCTTAGCTTCGTCGTAAACAACTTCTATATTCTTTTTCAAACTTTTGTTCTTTAATGAGAAATAGTTATATAAATCTTTGTAATAACTTCCATCTCTAGTATATCCATAAGCCTCATCTACAATCTGATCTATATTGTATTTTAGCCCTACAGTATCTGGAGCTATCTCATATTCTTTTCCATTGTACTCAAATTTTATATTATCCACTTTATATTTTTTGTTTAGCATTTCCTTTACATCATTAGGTCTTTTTCCAGCAACATCAATTCCTTCTATATATATATTTCTAGCAATTTTACCATTGTATATATATGTAAAGTTAAATGCCATAACGAATACAGTAATTAATAAGAATACTCCTAAAATACTCGCTACTATTCTTTGTTTTTTCTTCTGTTTTCTCTTTTTCTGAGAAACTCTCTTCTTTTTTCTGTTGTTCATATTCTTTTTTATATCATCAGAATTCTTTAAAGCCTTCTTTTTTGCTTCAAGCTTTTTTCTCTCATCTGTAGCTTTTAATGATTTTTTACCTGTAGTATTTTTTACTACTACTCTTTTCTTTTTTTCAGCCATTTTGGTATCACCTCTTTCCTCAAATGACTTAGATATTTCACAATTTATTATTTTAACATATATACAATTTTTCTTCCACATTTTTGAATTTTTATTCATAAAAAGCTAAAAAAGAGAATAAAAAAAGCTTCCGAGATTTTCTCGGAAGCTTTTTTTATTAATTTAAGCTTTATTATTTAGCAAAGTATCTGTTAAGTAATCCTAAGAATGCTTTACCATGTCTAGCTTCGTCTTTACACATTTCGTGAACTGTATCATGTATAGCATCTAATCCTAGTTCTTTAG